>JAGSPQ010000941.1 GCA_018262385.1 Myxococcaceae bacterium
TGGACTCGATGAAGAACAGCGAGAAGAATCTCCAACTGTGGCGGTTCCAGCAGAAGCGGTCCAAGAGAGCCAATGGCAAGGATTGGTAGCGCGCTCGCATTGCTGCTCGTGGCCTCGCCGGCGGCGGCGGACGTCGAGTTTTACCAGACGGTCGACCGCGACAAGGTCGGCACCGAGGACACCTTTCGGCTGACGATCGTGGTCGCCGGCGCGCCCGATGGCGCCACCGTTCAGTTCCCCGCCCCGGCCGATCTCGAGGTGCTCTCGCGCACCCAATCGACCCAGATGAGCTACTCGATCGGCTCGGCCGGCACCGGCAACATCAAGCACGTCCAGAAGTACACCCTGGTGATGCGCGCCAATCGCACCGGCACCCTCACCATTCCGGCCGCGGTCCTCTCGGTCAGCTCGCGCAGCTACAAGACCGAGGCGCTGAAGATCGAGGTCACCAAGGGGCGTACCACGCCGCCTCCACAGGCCCAGGCGCCCCGCACTGCGTTCCCTCCCCCATTCGGCGGCGACCCGTTCGGCATGTTCCCCGAGGGCGAGGAGCCCGAGATTCCCCGCTCGGACTCGGATCTCTTCCTGCGCGCCACCATCGACAAGGAAGAGGTCTACCTCGGCGAGCAGGTCACCCTCGCGCTGGTGATCTACTCGCGCTCGGACCTGTCGTCGGTGGACTCGGTGACGATGCCCAAGCTCGAGGGCTTCTGGAGCGAAGACATCGAATCACCCACCCAGCTGAGCCCCGAGCAGAAGACGATCGGCGGCGTTCCCTACCGCGCCTACCTGCTGCGCCGCCGGGCCCTGTTTCCGGTGAAGAGCGGCACCGTCACCATCGACGCCGCCGAGGCCGACATCACCACCGGCTACCTGTTCGCCGGCCACCGGGTGCACCGCCGCGGCAACCCGCTGACCCTGAAGGTCAAGCCGCTGCCGAAAGGAGGCTCGACCACCAACGTCGGCCGCTGGCGGCTGGCGACCGAGGTGTCCCAGAGCAAGATCGCCCTCGGCGAGCCGGTGCAGGTGAAGGTGATCCTCGAGGGCAAAGGCAACCTGAAGAACGCGATCGTCCCGCCGCTCACCGGGCCCTCGAGCCTGAAGATCTACGAGCCGCAGACCGCCGATCGGCTCACCTCCACCAAGGGGACGCTCGGGGGCCGGCGGACGATGGAGTACGTGGTCCTCCCCCAGCAGACCGGCACGTTCACCCTGCCCGGCCTGGGCTTCTCGTTCTTCAACCCCGAGACGAAGAAGTTCGAGGACTCGAAGACCGACCCGATCACCCTCACCGTCACCCCCGGGGCGGGCGGCAGCACCGTCGTCACCGTCCCCAACTCGGCCAACCCTGATCCCACCTTGAAGAACCAGCTGGTCGCCAATGGGCTGAAGTCGCTGCGCCACACCGGCAACTTCCGCGCGCCCGCTGCGCCGCTGTTCAGCCACCCCCTGTTCCTGCCGTTCGCGCTCGCCCCCCTGGGGCTGACGCTGGGCTTCGGGCTGTTCGGGTTCGCGCGACGGACCCTCTCGAAGAACGATCCGGTCGCCACCCGCCGCCGCCAGGCGAAGGCGGCGCGGGCCCGGCTGGCCCAGGCGGTGAAGATCCAGCGCACCGGAAAGACGGCCGACTTCTACTCCGAGGTCGAGAAGGCGCTGGTGTCGTTCCTCGAGGCGAAGCTGTCGGCGCCAGTGACCGGCCTGCAGCGAAGCCAGCTGGACGCGCTGATGGCCCACGCCAGCGTCACCGCCGAGATCCGCGGGCGGGTGATCGCGGTGCTCGAGACCTGCGACATGGGGCGCTTTGCTCCGGGAATGGGCGAAGCCGCCGCGCGCAGCCGGGCGCTCGACGACGCCGCCGCCGCGATGGGGGCGTGGGACACCAGATGATCTCCGCCCTGCTCGCCCTCGCGCTGACCCAGGCGACCTACTACACGCCCGCGGAAGCCCAGGCCCTCTTCGCCCAGGCCAACGACGCCTACTACCGCCAGGACTACGCCGCGGCGAAGGCCGGCTACCTCAAGCTGCTCGACCGCGGCATGGGCGGGCCAGACGTGCTCTTCAACCTCGGCACCGCCTGCCTCGGCGCCGGACAGCTCGGCGAAGCCGTCGTCCACCTCGAGCGGGCCCGCCGCCTCTCGCACGACGACGACATCGAGGCCAACCTCGCCTTCGCCCGCAAGCAGATGGTCGATCAGGTGGTCGGCGCCGGCACCGATGAGCCGTTCCTCGAGCGGCTCGTCCGCGCCACCAGCGAGCGCGACCTGGCGGTGGCCTTCCTCCTCCTCTGGTGGGGCGGGTTCACGCTGCTGTTCGCGATGCGGTGGGTGGCCCGCGGCCGGCTGTGGGCCGCAATCGCCATCGCCTCGCTGTTGGGGGTGGGGCTGATCACCGGCGCGGGAGTGGCCGCCCACGCCTGGGTCGCCCGCACCGTGGTCGAGGGGGTCGTGCTCCCCGCCACCGCCCAGGTGCGCGAGTTTCCAGGCGAGAACGCGAAGGTCGCCTTCGAGATCCACAGTGGCCTCAAAGTTCGGCTGATGGAAGAGTCGGGAAAATTTGCACGCATCCGGTTACCCAACGGCCTCGAAGGGTGGACGGAGCGCGAGGGAGTGACGCCACTGTGATCGAAGTGCGCAACGCCACCAAGGTGTACCGCCGCGGCAAGACCGAGGTGCGGGCGCTCTCGCTCGAGAGCCTCACC
>JAGSPQ010000942.1 GCA_018262385.1 Myxococcaceae bacterium
AAGAGTACGAGAAGTCGACCTACCAGGTGTCGAGCGTGCTCGCGATGCTGTTCGGGGAAGGCCACCGCGACATGCTCGGCTTCATCACCGGCCACCGCACCTACGCCGCGCCGGGGCAGAAGTGGCGGTACTCGACGGGCGAGTCGACGGTGCTGGCGGCGGTGGCCAAGGGCGCGCTCGCCCCGAAATTCGGCAGAGACTGGGCGTGGCGGGGGCTGTTCGACGTGATCGGGATGCGGGGGGTGTTCCTCGAGGAGGACCTCCAGGGCACTCCGCTGGGAGGCAGCCACCTGTTCGCGACTGCGCGGGACTACGCGCGCTTCGGCTACCTCTACCTTCACGACGGCTGCTGGAATGGGGTGCGGGTGCTGCCCGAGGACTGGGTGAAGCGGAGCACCGAGCCGTCGGAGGTCTTCGCCGCCACCGCCCCCGCGACCGAGGACATGCCGAGCGGGTGGATGTGGTGGCTCAACCGGGTGGCGGGGCCGGCGAAAGAGAAGCCGTGGAAGAACGTTCCGGACGACGCCTACTCGGCGATCGGCCACTGGGGCCAGTACGTGGCGGTGGTGCCGAGCGCGGACGTGGTGATCGTCCGCACCGGAGATGACCGCCAGGACTCGATGCCGCTCTCGGAGCTGCTGCCGCTGGCGCTCGAGGTGGCGAAATGAGGCGCCTGGCCCTGGTGCTGTTGCTCGCTGGCTGTGCCAGCCGCGCCACCGACCCGCAGACCTACGACAACAACGACGCCGAGCTGGCGGTCGGCAACGCCGCGCGGATGACGTGCAGCTGCCTGTTCGTGATGAAGATGCCGGACGACTTCTGCGCGGCGTGGGTGAAGGCGTCGCCGAACGTGGCGCGCTTCAACATCGACAAGGAAAAGAAGATCGTCGAGGGCGTCGCGCTGCTCCAGTGGGGCGCCCGGGCCCACTTCGTCGACGAGAAGCGCGGCTGCGTGCTCGAGTAGGCCTTCAGCCGCCGAGGATCTTCCGGGCGTCGACGGTGCTCGCAAACGGCTCCCGCCCGGCGGCCCAGGGAATCGAGGCCTTCGCCCGCTCGCGGCTGCTCGCGTTCTGGCGGACGTCGCTGGGCAGATCCCGGATCGCCTTCTTCAGCGTCTGGCACAGCGCGTCGTCCGAGGGGTCGGCGTCCGACAGCCGGCGCTCGAGCTCGGGGGCGAGCGCCGAGTCCTTCATCAGCAGCGGGTACTCGTGGGCGCGGCCGGTGGTCGCCTGCTCGATCACCGCCACCGAGTCGTTGCAGACGCCGGTGATGCCGTAGCCGTCGGCGTAGAGGTCGAGCTTGCGGGCGCTCTGCTGGACCACGTCGGTGAAGACGCCGGCGAGCTTCACCGCCTCGAGTGCCTTGTCGCCCTTCAGCTCGGCGAGGGTCGACTTCCCGCACCACTTCGGGTCGGCGAAGCTGCCCACCGGGAAGAAGCCGGTGCCGCTGACGCCCTGGTAGAACTTCTGGTCGCAGTCGAGCTTCGGCCCCCGGGTGTTCGGCCCCGCACGCAGCGAGACGATCATCTCCGAGTGGGCGGAGGGCACCACCGCTTCCTTGCCGGTGCTGTCGACCATTCCGGTCTTGATCATCAGCGGCGCCGGCACGTCGAGGAACACCGGCGGGGTCGAGCCGGGAACGGCGGTCTTCAGGTTGGCGAAGTTCGCCACCCGCTGCTGGAAGCTGACGTTCACCTCGTAGCCGTCGGCCTTCAGCGCGCCGAGCAGGTCATCGAGCCGGGTGAACGACTTGCCGCCGTAGGCGGCCTCGAACTTCTCGGCGCTGCCGGGGTTGCTGGAGAGCCGCTGAAAGACCTCGGCCATCACCGTGTTGCGCTTGAGCTCGGCGTCGGGCGTGGCGCTGGGCAGATCTCCGGAGAAGAGCCCGGGGGCGAGCTCTTTCATCTCGGGCTTCGCGCGGGTCCACGGCGCGGCGTCGAGGTTGGCGAGATCGAACTTCTGCGGCAGCGCGAACTTCCGCGGCTCGACCTGCTTCACCTTCCCCGCGTGGTAGGCGCTGTTGATCCCGTCCATCCCGGCGGCGATCTGCTTCGGAGTGACCTCGAACGCGCGGGTCGCCTGCTCCGGGTGGCTCAGTGCCAGCGCCTGGACCTCGGGCGGCACGGCGATGCCGGTCTTCTGCTGCAGCTGCCCGAGCAGCGCCGTCACCGCCGCCTGGCCCTGGGGAGAGCTGCCGAGCGCGGCGAGCACCTGGGGAAGCCCGACCGCGTCCGGGTATCGGCCCGGCACCAGCTCGAAGTTGCTCTTGCCGGCGATCAGCGGAGCCAGCCGCTCGGTCACCCGCGAGGTGAGGACTCCGAAGGCGTCGCCGCGGGTGGGGGTGGCGCCAGGCGCAGTAGGACCCCAGCCGCCCGGCGGCGCGACCGGAGCGGCAGGCACCGGCGCCGCCGGCCTGGGAGTGGAGTCGGTGCGGGCAGGGGTGACGGTCGCCGGAGCGCCGGAAGGTCGGAGGGGAACGGGCATGGGGGCCGGGAGTGTAGCAGCGCCCGCGCGCTTTCCGGATCGGGGGCAGAAGTCCCGGGCACCGGCGCGTTCAGTTGGACGACTCGCTTTGCCGCAAGGGCAACGGGGGCCACGAGCCGGGGCTCACCCTCGATCCCGTCGAGCCGAGCGCGGGGCTCGAGTCCTTGAACACGCGCCGAGAAGGCGGTGGGGAATTGTTCGGCAAGTCAGG
>JAGSPQ010000943.1 GCA_018262385.1 Myxococcaceae bacterium
TGCGGCAGGCGCTCCAGCAGCGGCAGCAGCAGCTGCAGAAGTCGTACGGCCAGGGCTCCGGTCAGCCACCGCAGAGCGCCCAGCGCCCGTCGTCCGGAAAAGGCACCGGCCCCTCGTCGAAGGGGAAGGGGGAGGGCGAGGGCGGGGAGGGCGGCGAGGACGGAACCGGCAAAGGCGACGGCAAGACCGGGCAGCGCGAGGGGAACAACCGCGAGCACGCGAGCCGAGCGACGAAGAACGCCGGGTCCAGTCACGGCGAAGCCGAAGACGTCGACCTCGTCTTCGGCGGGCAGGCCGAGATCGATCCGGATCGGCTGAAGTTCCAGCCGCTGCCTCAGGGGCAGGGCGGCGACGAGCCCGGAGAGCTGTGGGGGCTGAAGGCCGCCAACCCGAAGAAGAACAGCCAGGGCGGCGCCGCCGCGGGCTCCGGAAGCTCCGCCACCGGAGAGCAGGCCCCCGGCAACCGCGACGGCCAGCTGCTGCCGCGAAACCGGGCACTCATTCAGAAGTACTTCGACAACGCACCGAGGAATCCATGAGCCAGTCCGAGCTGCTCACCCCCACCGACGTGCTGGCCGCAGGCGAGACGATCTCGATGCTCAAGGCCGGCCTCAACCAGGTGCTGCTCGACCAGGGCGGGGTCACCGAGCGCGTCGTCACCGCGGTGCTCGCCCGCGGGCACGTGCTGCTCGAAGGTCTGCCCGGCCTCGGCAAGACCGAGCTGTGCAAGGGGCTGGCGCGGCTGCTCTCGCTGCCCTTCAAGCGGATCCAGTTCACGCCCGACCTGCTGCCCGGCGACATCACCGGCACCTACGTCATCGAGGGCGAGAAGCGCGAGTTCAGCTTCCGCCCCGGGCCGCTGTTCGCCTCGGTGGTGCTCGCCGACGAGATCAACCGCAGCTCGCCCAAGACCCAGTCCGCGCTGCTCGAGGCGATGGCCGAGCGAAACGTCACCGTGCTCGGCCACACCCACCCGCTGCCGGATCCGTTCTTCGTCCTCGCCACCCAGAACCCGATCGAGCTCGAGGGCACCTACCCGCTGCCCGAGGCGCAGCTCGATCGCTTCCTCTTCCGGGTCGTCGTCCCCGGGGTGAGCGCGAAGACGATGAGCACGATGCTCACCCAGCGGGTGCGCGGCCAGCCCCCGGCGCAGAAGGCGGTGGTCGACGGCCCTGCGCTGAAGGCGGTGTTCGACTTCGTCGATCGGGTGCACCTGCCGGTGCCGGTCGCCGACTTCATCGGCCGGCTGGTCGAGGCCACCCACCCCAACCACCCGTCGGCGCCGGAGAGCGTGCGGCGGTTCGTCCGCTACGGCGCCTCGCCCCGCGCTGCGCTGGGGTTCGCTTCGAGCGCGCGCGCCTGGGCGCTGGGCAAGGGCAAGCCGAACGTCGGCTTCGACGAAGTGAAAGAGGTCGCCGGCGCGGTGCTCAACCACCGGCTCGTCCTCTCCTACGAGGCGGGGCTCGAGAAGGTCGGCGCCGACAAGGTGGTCAGCGATCTGCTCGCCGCGGTGCAAGAGGTGCCGCGTGGTTAATGCCGTGCTGCTCGCCGCGCTGCTGCTCACCGAGGGCACCAGCAAAATCAGGCGCAGCGACGCCGCCTCGACCACCAG
The DNA here is from genome assembly GCA_018262385.1 of Myxococcaceae bacterium. GTDB lineage: Bacteria > Myxococcota > Myxococcia > Myxococcales > Myxococcaceae > JAGSPQ01. Next base: position 1,613 of record JAGSPQ010000943.1, read on the forward strand.
TCCGACGCGGACGTACGTCTTCGCCCAGACCCAGCGGGTCGAGGTCGGCGGCGGCCGCACCCGGGTGTCCGCCGAGACCAACGTCCCCACTCCCCGGCGCGGCTACTTTCCGCTGCGGGTCTTCGTCGACAACACCACCGGCCCGGGCCAGACGCTCAAGCTCAGCTTCCATCCCAGCAATGGAATGGGGCGGCCGATCAGCAAGAGCGTCGAGCTTCGCGAAGGCGAGCGGCGCACCGTCGTGCTCCCGGTGCCGTACTTGTTTCGCTACGGCTCGCTGAAGGCCCGCGGCCCGGGAATCACCGAGAAGGGCGAGACCCACGTCTACTTCAACTCCACCTACGCGCCGCAGCGGCCGGTGCTGGCGATCGGCACCACGACCGAGTTCGAGAGCTGGGTCGGCCACCCGCCCGCGCACACCGGCGGAGACCTCAACGTCTATTCGATTCCTCCGGAGGACGCGCCCACCGAGCTGGCGGCGTACTCGGGCTACGACACGGTGGTGATCCCCGCGCTCGGGTTCGAGGCGCTCGACGAGGCTCAGCGGCGCGCGCTCGAGTCGTACGCCGCGACGGGCGGAACGCTGGTGCTCGCCAAAGGCGGGCGAGGGCTTGCCGCGGCGCTGCCGCTGATCAAAGTGGATCATGAAGACTACGGGCTCGGCCGCCTCCTCCTCGGCCCGGATCGCGAGCCGGATCTGCCGAGCGTGTTCCGGGCCAGCGAGCCGCTGGTCGGGCCCCGCGCCAGCCCGGCGGCGTGGCAGCGCAACAGCTATCGCTACAACGACCGGAACTCCTACGGCGCGTTCGTCGCGCTGCTGCCGCAGGCGACCGCTCCGATCGGCCGGTTCCTGCTGATCATCGGGCTGTTCACCCTCGCGATCGGCCCGGGCAGCATCTGGGTCGCGCGCCGCCGCGGGCCGGCCGCGCTGCTGCTCACCATCCCCGGCACTGCGTTCGTCACCTGCTCCGCGATCATCGGCTACTCGCTGATCCAGGACGGGTTCACCGTTCACGCCGCGACCCACGGACTCACCGTCCTCGACAGCAAGCAGCACCGCGCGCTCCAGGTCGGGCTCACCGGGCGGAGAGCGCGATGATGGGCAGCGACTTCGTCCCTTCGCGCACCTACCGCGAGTGGGGCTTCGTGTCCGCCGAGCCGACCCGCGCGCGGGTGGTGATCAAGAAGAAGGACGGCGCCTGGGTGGTGCAGAACGCGCTCGGCAGCCGGCTGAGCGAGCTGGTGTTCATGGCCGACGACGCGGTCTGGCGCGTCGGCGACACCCGCGACGGCTCCGAGTCCGCGGCCACCAAAGACAGCGGGAAGTTCCCCGAGCTCGACTCCAGGGTGCGCGACCGCTTCAGCGATTCGCTGCGCGCCGAGTTCACCCGCCCGCTCAAGGAAGGCGAGTTCGTCGCCAGGGTCGAAGGGCAGGGCTTCACCCCTTCGGGCGGACTGCGGCTCAACCACCACGACAGCGACGGCCTGGTGCGCGGCGAGGTGGAGCGATGAGCGCCGACGGCCCGCTGCTCGAAGTGAAGAACCTCTCGCGGCACTACGGCGCGCTCAAAGCGGTCGACGACGTCAGCTTCACCGTCGCCGCCGGCACCATCCTCGGCTTCATCGGCCCCAACGGCGCCGGCAAGTCGACCACGATGCGGATCCTCGCCACCCTCGACGTGCCCACCGCGGGCGACGTGCTGCTCGAGGGCCGCAGCGCGATCGATCACC
>JAGSPQ010000158.1 GCA_018262385.1 Myxococcaceae bacterium
CGTCGAACTCGGCCTTGGTGATGCAGCGGTTGGTGCTGCCGCTCGAGCACAGGCAGCTGCCGCCGGCGCCCAGCGGGGAGCAGCTGCGCACCGAGCCCATCCACGCCGGGCCCGAGGTCGAGCAGCTGGGCACCCCGCCGCCACCGCCCCCTCCGGTGCTGCCCCCGCCTGCCCCGCCGCCGGATCCCCCGGCGCCGCCGCCGCTCGCCGCCGGGGGTTCGGATCGGAACGAGGTGAACCGGCACAGCTTCTTCGCGTCCACCGAGCTGCAGCACGGGTCGCCCGGGGAGATGACGGCGTTGCCGCAGAACACCCCGACCTCGCCGCCGAAGGTGGTCCGCTCGTCGATGTCCACGCTCGGGGTCTCCAGGCCGAGGCTGGGCTCGCCGCAGCAGAACTTCGAGGCGCCCGCCGCCGAGCAGCTGCCTTCCCCGCGCTTGACGCACTTCTTCCCGATGCCGCCGCCGGCGGTGTCGCACTGGCTCAGGCCGCCGGAGGAAGTGTCGTCGCAGCAGGAGTTCCCTTCCGGGATGCAGCCCGGCCCGCAGTCGATCGTGCGCGGAGGGCAGTGGCTGGCCAGCCCCTCCAGCGGCGGGCCCCACCCGCACTGCAGCGCCATCGAGCCGAGCGCGGCCAGCAGCACCCACAGCACCTGCACCGGGCGGCGAAGCATCAGTACTCCACCCCGAAGCCCGCCCCGAGCGCGGGAATGAACACCACCGGCCGGGAGAACAGGTTGGCGTACACCGCCGCATTGAAGAGCTTGATCTTCACCCGCACCGGCCCGGCCGGGAACGAGAAGCCCAGCACCTGGGTCGACACCTCGAACGCCCCCTGCATCCGGCTCGGGTAGAGGATCGCTCCGAAGTCGAAGCCGAACTCGATCCGCCAGCGCTTGATCACCGGGCCGAACATGATCCGCGCCGCCGCGCCGACGCCCCACTGCCGCCCGGGAAAGAGGGTGAGCAACACCGCCAGCTGCCGGCCGCCGCTCTGGCTGCCGAAGCTGAACTCCGCGCCGGGGCCGATCAGCTCGTCGAGCGGGTTGTAGAGAAAGCGCATCCCCGCGCCGAAGTGGATCCCGTCGTCGGGGTTGGTCGGCTTCTCCCGCGGCGCCTGCTGGACGATCGGCGCCGGGGCGGGAGCCGGCGGCAGCGCGGGCTGCACCGGGACCTCCACCGGCGGCGGGAGGGCCTCGGCCACCGCCAGCGGGGGCGCGGGGAACGCGGGATCGGAGGGAAGGGGCGGCGCGGGCGGCTGCGGCGGCACCTCGGTCGGGGTGTTCCACTCCGCCAGGTCGGCGCGCGCCTCGATCTTCGCCTGGGTCTCGGCCCGCAGCGCCTCGGCGCGGCTGACCACCTCCGGCCGGGTTCCGAACGGGAGCGGCAGCAGCGGATCGAGCGTGAACGCGTCGATGAACGAGGCGGTCGCGCCGACGTTCTCGCCCAGCTTCGAGAGCGCCAGGGCGATGTACAGGTGGGCCCGGGCGCGCACCGGCCCGGTCGCGTCGCTCGAGGCCAGCACCGCGCGCAGCGCCCGCACCGCCTGCTCGGATTTCTTCAGGTCGTAGAGCGAGATCGCCGCGTCGAGGTCGGCCGCCGCATCCGCCCAGGCGGCCGACGCGAGCAGAGCCAGGACCCCACCCAGTCGCCAGAGGTTTCCCGCCCGCATCGACCAAAAGTATAGGCGATACTTCGCAGCCCCGTGCCCCCGTCGAAAACCAGGCCAGGCGACTCCACCCAACCTCGCCTGTTCGATGACGCGGAAGACCAGTCGTCCGCGCCTACCCGCGAGCGGCCGTCGCTGGCGCCTCCCGACGATCAGACCTCGCCCAGCATCCCGGGGGTGAAGCGCGACCCACTGCTCCACACCACCGTCAGCGGGTTCGCGGTCGACGAGGTGATCGGGCGGGGAGCGGCGGGCATCGTCTACCGGGCCCGCCATTTGAGCACCGGGCGGCCGGCCGCGTTCAAAGTGCTCAAGCCCGAGTTCGCCGAGGAGCCCGAGTACATCCGCCGGCTGATCGAAGAGGCGAAGGCCCTCAGCGCGCTGCGCCACCCGGGGATCATCGACATCCTCGACTTCGGCGCGCTGCCCAACGGTCAGCCGTACCTGGTGATGGAGCTGTGCGATGGGCTCTCGCTCGAGGAGCAGCTGCGCCTGGGCGGCAAGCCGACCTTGCGCGAGACGCTGGGGCTGCTGGACGAGCTGCTGGGAGCGCTGAAGGTCGCGCACGATCACGGGATCATCCACCGCGACGTGAAGCCCTCGAACCTGTTCCTCGCCACCAACGACGACGGCACCCGCTCGCTGAAGGTGCTCGACTTCGGGCTGGCGCGAATGGGCGACCGCCGCCGCAACGTCCGCCCCACCCGGCCCGGCACGATCGTCGGCACCCCCGACTACATGGCCCCGGAGCAGATCGTCGGCAAAGAGGTCGGCACCCCGGCCGACATCTACGCCACCGGAGGAATCGCCTTCCGGCTGCTCACCGATCGACTGCCCTTCCTCGGCACCACCGCGATCGCGGTGCTCACCCAGAAGATGGATGCCCCGCCTCCGCACGCGCGCGACGTCGACCCGCGGATCTCCCCCGAGCTCGACGCGCTGGTGCACGAGATGATGTCGGTCGAGCCGCCGCGCCGCCCCAGCCTGGGCGAGGCGCGCGCGCGGTTCGCCGCCTTCCACCGAGCGCTCGATCGCGGGCCGACCCCCCGGCTCGACGAGCCCGACTCGTCCCGGCCGACCACCTTCCACCAGTTCGACGACCAGGCGGCTTCCCGGCAGGTGGTGAAGACCCAGCTCGATCTCCAGCCCCCCGCCCTCTCGCCGCCCTCCCGGCGCACCGATCTCCAGCCGCAGTTCGCCTCGCCGAAGACGGATCTCGAGCAGGCCTACCAACCCCGTCCAGGCGGCCCGAACTGGCTGATGCGGCTGGGGCTGGCGCTGTTCGTCGGCGGAGCGGCGGGCGCGGCGGCCTGGTGGCTCACCCACCGGTGAGCACGGATTACGGGTCGGCGACGGTGTAGCTGCCGCCGAAGCTGCCGTACGGCTCGGTGGTGATCCCGTTCTTGGTGCTGCCCTTGTAGCTGTCCTGCCCGGGCTGCACGGTGACCTTCACTTTCCCGCCCGACTTGCTGATCACCCCGGCGTGAATCGACGCTTTGCAGATCGGCGAGTCCTTCGTGTACAGCCCGTCGCCCCACACCTTCGACGCGCTGCCGCAGTCCTCCGGGCAGTTGGCGACGAAGGTCGCTCCGGGGCCGTAGCGCAAAGACGCGACGTTCTGGCTGCAGGGGATCTCGAGCACCGGCCCCGAGTCCTTCTTGCAGCCCATCAGACCAACTACGGCGATCGGCAGAACGAGCATCAGGCGGCGCATGGAGCTCCCTTGGGGTTGGAACGGCGGGCGAGAAGCTAGCTCAGGCCTGCCGGGGGATCTCGCCTGTCGTCGCACGGCGCGCCTGGGTCAGATCCATCACCATCGACTTCAGCTGTCGGCTCATCATCCGGAACACGCCCCGCAGCAGCTCGGGCCGATCGCCGAGCAGATCGAGGAAGTCGCGGCGATCGATCACCAGCACGGTGAGCGCCTCGACCACCACGATGTCGGTCAGCCGGGGCGCGCCGTCGAACAGCGAGTGATCGCCGAACGCCTCCTTCGCGCTCATCTTCATCAGCAGCTCGCCCTCGCGCCGCGCCTCGACCGAGCCCTCGAGGATCACGTACAGCGCGTCGCCCGGATCTCCCACCTGGTAGACGTGCTCGCCGGTCTTGAACTGCTGCTCCCTGGCGACCGCGGCCACCGCCGCCAGATCGTCGACGTCGCTCTGGGCGAAGATCTCCACTCCCTCGAGCGCGAACAGTCGCTTCATCGTCACATCGGCCATGTCGTCCTCCTTCAGCTTCAGCGGCCACCAGCCCCGCGCCCGCGCCGCTCCTCGCGCGCAGGCCCGCAACACCGGGTCCTCGCTCTTGCACAGCCCCTGCAGGTGCGCCTCGAGCCAGCTCTTGTCCCCCACCTTCTCGGTGCGGTGGTGGGTGTCGATCTGCTCCTGCACCAGCAGCTTCTCTTCTTCGGTGAGCACCGCGTCGACCAGCTCGATCGCCCAGGCCTTGCGCCGGGGATCGTTGCCCGCCAGGTGGGCGTGGGCCCGCCGCATCGCCCGCGCATCGTGGGTCAGCCCGAGCAGCCAGAACGACAGCTCGAACGACTGGTCGAGCCGATCGCCGACCGCCCGGGTCACCAGCGCCTGCGGCCCCAGCGCCGCCTTCAGATCGATGAACGCCTGCGACAGGCCCCGCCAGGTCTGCTGGCGCCGGCGCAGCGCGTCTTTGACCCGCCCCCCGTCCACCGGGTGCTCGGGGTGGTCGTCGCGCAGCCGGGCGATCGCCACTCCCACCCGGTAGTGGAGGAAGGCGTCGTCGATCGCGTTCGAGAACAGCAGCGCGTCGAACGCCGCCGGGGTGCCAATCTGCCGCAGCACCCGGGGCAGCTGAAAGCGAAGCTGCAGCGAGCGGCTGCGATCGTCGAGCGCCTGGGCGACCAGCGGCACCGCGCTGTCCTTGAGGTCCGACAGCGCCTCGCGCGCCGCCCGGCGATCCTCGGGCCAGGTGAGGAAGCGCAGCAGCCGCGGGGCCAGGCTGGTGTAGCCCCCCGCCCCGACCGCCGCGATCGCCACCCGCCGCACGGTGCCGTCCGCGTCCTCGAGGTAGCGCGACAGCCCCTGCCCCAGCCCCTCGTCCTTCAGCCGGCCGAGCAGCCGGGCCACCTCGCGCCGCTCGATCGTCGGAGCGTTGGCGCCCCGCTTCAGCAGCCCGTCGAGCGCCTGGGCGGCGGGCGAGACGTGCTCGTCCTTCATGAACGACAAGAGCGCGCCGATCGCCGCGCACCGATTGCCGACGTCCGCCGAGCCGAGCAGCGACGGAAGCACCACCCGGGCCCGCTCGGGGTGCAGCCGGGCCAGCGCCCACACCGCCTCGTCGCGCGGGCGGCGCATCCCTTCGGCGATCAGCGCTTCGAGCTCTTTCGCCGCGGTCTTCAGCCCCAACTGCTGCAGCACGTGGACGCCGCGCTCCTGCACCCGTTCGTCGGCGTGCGCCAGCAGCCCCCGCACGTGCGGCTCGAGCGAGGCGCCGGCGTGGACGAGCAGGTCGACCGCCCGCAGCACCCGATCGGGCGAGCGCGACTTCAGCGCTTCGCCCAGCATCCGCACGTCGAGCTCGACCGCGTCCTTCGCCCCCGAGACGCGGGCATGGAGCGCCTCGAGGTACAGCGGGCGCAGCCGCAGCAGCGCCGCCGCGGTCAGCACGCACAGCAGCACGACCAGGAAGGGCAGCACGCTCGGCGGAGCCCACGGGCCGATCATCAGCAGCAGCAGCCCGCCCAGCGCGGTGCCGCCCTTGCGCAGAAAGCCGTCGATGCCCTTGCGCACCCCGTCGCGCACGTCGTCCGGCAGCGGGGCGTAGAGCAGCAGGAACCCCACCGGCAGCAGCGAGAAGCTCGCCGCGCCCTCGAACAGCTTCAGCGCCCAGGCCGACCACACCGATGGCACCAGCCACGAGATCACCGCCAGCGCGCCGAGCGTCGCCGGCACCAGCGCCAGGTAGCGCAGGATCCCCAGCCTGCGCAGCAGCCGTTCAGCGAGGAAGATCTGGAACACCACGCAGATCACCCCGGTCCACACCTGGGCCGAGGCGAACAGCGAGGCGAGCTCGGCTTCTTTGAGCGTCGCGCCCGCCCGCTGGCGAAAGACGAAGTCCGAGAGGATCGACAGCACCGAGAAGCCGAGCACCACCAGCCCCAGCAGCCAGGGGTAGCGGTGGATCTTCAGGTAGCTGCGGGTGGCGTCGCGGTTCGAGCTTTCGCTGTTGGCCCGCTGCGGCTCGAGCTGCGAGCGGTGCCAGAGAAAGGCTGCCCCGGCGATCAGCAACAACACCGCGCTGCAGAACAGCTGGGCGGCCGCTCCGCCGAGCCTGGCCGCCGCCTGGGCCAGCAGCCCGAGCGCGATCGCCCCCGACATCCCCACTCCGCTGATCCAGGGGAAGATCTTGCGCGACTCGCGGGCGTCGAAGGCGTCGCCCATGCGCCCCCAGAAGTTCAGCGACATCGAGGTCGCGAACACCTCGGCGAACACGTACGCCACCAGCGACAGCTCGGCGATCCCCAGCTGGTGGCCCAGCGCGAGGAGCAGGGTGAACCCGCCGCCGGCCGCCGCCATCGCCGAAGGAGAGATCGTCCGCAGCTGCCCGCCGACGTTGGCGGCGGCGATCAGCGCGGTGAGGGCGGCGCCTCCGATGTACAGCCAGGGCAGCGCGCCCGACTGGTAGCGGGTGAGCACCAGCGCGTTGGCGGCCGGCTTGAGCATCGCCACCGCGCCGATGAAGAAGAACTGAAATGCAGCGGCGGGCCACAGCCGCCGGGTCATTTCGCGGGTCACGGCAGCAGCTTCACGCCGGAAAATCCCGACGGGCGAAGAGCGCGTTCACCTTCACGCCGGTCTTCTCCACCGCTTCCTTTCCGCCTTCTTCGCGATCGACCAGCGCAAACACGCCGACCGGCTCCAGCCCCTCGGCCCGCGCCCGCTCGATCGCCTTGATCGTGCTCGCCCCGGTGGTGACCACGTCCTCGACGATCGCCACCTTCGCGCCCGGCCCCAGCGCGCTCAGGCCCTCGATCCACTGGCCGGTGCCGTGGCCCTTGGGCTCTTTGCGGACGTAGAACGCGTGCAGCGGGTGTCCCCGGGTGTGGCTGACCAGGCTGATCGCGGACGCGAGCGGATCGGCGCCCATCGTCAGCCCACCCACTGCGACCGCGTCCGGCGCCAGCGCCCGGATCGCCTCGAAGAACAGGTGGCCGACCAGGTAGTGGCCTTCGGCGAGCAGCGCCGTCTTCTTGCAGTCGATGTAGAAGTCGGACTCTTTGCCCGAGGAGAGGACGACCTTCTGCTTCTTGAAACTTCGCTCGGTCAGCAGAGCCAGCAGCCGCTCGCGCGAAGCGGGCGGCACGCTCACTTCTGGCCCTCGAGGAACTCGACCAGCTGGCTCGAGTACTTCAGCTGCTTGAGCAGCTCCTCGCGCCGGACCCCGTCGAGATCGCCGAACACGTCGGCCAGCAGCGACAGATCCTGGTTGATCTCGCCCAGGCGGGCGGTGACGTCGGACGCCAGCTCGTCGGCATCGACCTCTTCTTCGGCTTCCTCGCCGGAGGCCTTGTATTCCTCGGGCGCCAGCCCGTCGTCCTCGGCCAGCGCCTTCTCCAGCATGTCGCGGGCGGCGGCGGTGAGCCGGCCGTCGGTCAACAGCTTCTCGCGGTAGGCGGCCAGCTCGGCCCGCCCCACCGGGTGGGAGTGAATCCCTTCGGCGAGCGCGAGCAGGGTCGCATCCTCGTCCGACAGAT
>JAGSPQ010000944.1 GCA_018262385.1 Myxococcaceae bacterium
AAACGGGATCAGGATCGACGCCTTCTTGCAGACGGTGAGCTCGGCGATGGTGGTCGCTCCGGCGCGGCAGATGACCAGCTCGCAGCGCGCGTAGGCCTCGGACATGTCGTCGATGAACTCGACCACTTCGGCGTTGAAACCCCTGGCCGCGTAGGCCGCCTTGAGCTGCTCGACGTCGTTCTTCCCGGTCTGGTGGACGAAGTGCAGCTGGTCCTTGAGGTCGCCGAGGTGATCGAGCGCCTGCTCCATCCGGCTGTTGATCCCGTGGGCGCCGAGCGAGCCGCCGAAGACGAGGACGCAGAAGTGGTCGTGCTTGATCTTCGAGCGGAGGAAGTTCTCCATCAGCTTCCGGCGAATCGGATTGCCGATCACGAACACCTTGCCCGAGGGGAAGAAGTCGACGGCTTCTTCGAAGGCGAGGAAGACGGATTTGACGAAGCGGCCGAGGATCCGGTTGGTGAGGCCGGGCAGCGCGTTCTGTTCCTGCACCGCGGTGGGGACCCGCATCAGCCAGGCGGCCATCACCACCGGGCCCGAGGAGTAGCCGCCGACGCCGACCACCACGTCGGGCTGGTAGCGGCGCAGGATCCGGAACGACTCGAACAGCGACCTGGGCAGGGTGAGCAGCCCGAGCAGCAGCTTGCCCAGGCCCATCCCCTTGAGGCCGCGGGAGGTGATCGCCTCGAACTTGAACCCGGCGGCCGGGACCACGCGCGCCTCGAGGCCGCGGTTGGTGCCGACGAAGACGACGTCGTTGCGCGGGTGGCGGGTGGTGACCTCTTCGGCGAGCGCAATGCCCGGGAAGAGGTGCCCACCTGTTCCTCCGCCGGCGATCAGGACCCTCATGATCTGGCGCTCAAGCAGGGACCCCATCGGGTGAGGACTGGGCGGGAATGGCGTCGCGGGTGGGGCGCCGCACCGGGCGGCGGGGAGCCTGGGCGCTGGCGCTGATCGACAGCAGCAGGCCCGACGCGCCCATCAGCATGATCAGCGAGCTGCCGCCGTAGGAGAGAAACGGCAGGGTGAGGCCCTTGGTGGGGAGCAGGCCCATCGCGACCGACATGTTGACGATCGCCTGGAAGGCGATCAGCGAGGTGATCCCGAGGCCCAGGTAGGTGCCGAACGGCTCGGCGGCGGCGAGCGAGGCGCGGATGCCCCTCCAGATGATGACTCCGTAGAGGAGGACCAGCGCGATCACCCCGAGCAGGCCGAGCTCCTCGCCGATGATCGCGAAGAGGAAGTCGGTGTGCGCCTCGGGGAGGAAGAACAGCTTCTGGCGGCCGTCGCCCAGGCCCAGGCCGGTGAGGCCTCCCGAGCCGATCGACATCAGCGACTCGGAGACCTGGTAGCCGACGTCGTGCCGGTGGGCCCACGGGTCGAGGAAGGCGACGATCCGCTTCATCCGGTAGGGCGAGCGGGCGATCGCGGCGTAGGCGATCGGCAGGGCGAACAGCACCGAGCCGACGAGGTAGCTGAGCTTGGCGCCGGCGGCGAAGAGGAGGACGAACATCAGGAAGATCAGCGCGACCGAGCTGCCGAAGTCGGGCTCGGCCATGCACAGCAGCACCAGCAGGCCGGCGATCGCCAGGTGGGGCAGAAAGCCGATCGAGAAGCTCTTCACCTTCTCGCGCTTCTTCGCCAGCGAGTAGGCGAGGTAGACGACCCAGGCGACCTTGGCGACCTCGGCGGGCTGAATCGAGATGCCGGGGAGGCGGATCCAGCGGCGCGCTCCGCCGGCGGCGTGGCCGATGCCGGGGATCAGCACCGCGATCAGCAGGATCACCGCCACCACCAGCAGCGGGTAGGCGAGCCGCGCCATCCGCCGGTAGCCCATCTTCATCGCGACGCCCATCGCGATCAGGCCGAGGCCGGCGGCGATCGCCTGCCGCTTGAGGAAGTAGAAGCTGTCGCCCATCTTGTCGAGGGCGGTGATCGCGCTGGCGGAATAGACCATCACCAGCCCCATCCCGACGAGCAGCAGGATGCTGCCGAGCAGGAAGGGGTCGTAGGCGATCGACTTGCGCTCGGTGCTGGCGGGGCTCAAAAGGTCACAGGGCCTTCACCAGGGCTTTGAACGAATCGCCCCGATGCTCGAAGTGGTTGAACTGGTCGTAGGAAGCGCAGGCGGGAGAGAGCAGAACGGTGTCACCGGACTTCGCCAGCGACCGGGCTTTGGCGACGGCGGCTTCGAGCGTGCCGCAGGGGTGAATGGCGAAGCCTGGGCCGAAGCTCTGGGCGATCGCCGGGGCGTCCTGGCCGATGGTGAGCACGCCGAGCACCTTGCCCTTCGCGGCGTCGACCAGCGGAGCGTAGGGGGCGCCCTTCCCCTTCCCGCCGGCGATCAGCCAGATCTTCCCGGGGAAGGCCTTGAGCGCGACGAGCGAGGAGTCGACGTTGGTGGCCTTGGAGTCGTTGATCCACTCGACGCCCTGAAGCTCGCGGACGAACTCGAGGCGGTGGGCGAGGCCGGGGTAGGAATCGAGCCCGCGCTGGATCGCGGCGTCGTCGATGCCGGCCAGCCGGGCCATCATCGAAGCGGCCATCGCGTTCTGCAGGTTGTGGGCGCCGCGGAGCGCGCGGTTGCGCAGGGTGAAGCTGGGCTGCTCGCCGAACAGCATCGTGAAGCTGTCGCCGTCGCCGATGGTGAGGCCGGAGAAGCCGGGGTTGGTGCGGCGCGCGTCGAGGCTG
>JAGSPQ010000159.1 GCA_018262385.1 Myxococcaceae bacterium
CAGCAGGTAGTCGTGCCGGCTGGACAGCGAGCGGCGCACCGAGCGATCGCGGGCGAGCGCGTCAGCGGTCGGCACGGGGGCGGAGCAGGGGTGGTCCATTCGAGAGCGGGCCGCTACTCGTCGTCCGAGACTTCGACGTTGGCTCCGAACGGATTGACCGGAGCGCGCGGGCCCTTCTTCGCGATCTCCTGCAGCTTCTCGATCGCCTGCTCGGGGACGCCGCCGCGGCCCTGGATCACCGGCACCGGCAAGGGGGGAACCGGCTCGGGCTCGTGCCTGGCACCGAGCTTCTCGGCCAGCGCTTCGAAGTCGGGATCGATTGGCGTTCCCACGAGGGTTCGAAGCGTACTCCGTTCAGCGCGGCGGAGCGGGCTCGGGTCAGCGGGCAGATCGATCAGAAGCCAGTTCCTTCAGATGCCACGCCTGGAGGAAGAGCTTCTTCTCGGCCTCTTCGAGCGAGTCGCGCAGCCGCCCGACCAGCACCACCGGCGTCACCACCAGCCCGACGCTGGCGGCGATCAGCAGGGCCAGGGTGGCGTTCGGCGGCAGCTCGGTCATCCGCGGCAGCAGCAGCAGGCCGCCGTCTTTGAAGGTGAACGACGGGTAGCAGATCCCCACCACCTCGAGCGCCACCGGGGTCAGCACCGCCACCACCCCGGCCAGCGACGCCAGCGGCCGCCACTTCTCGGAGAAGTGGGTGGCGAAGAACATGGTGTTGGTCGCCACCAGGGTCGGCACCAGCACGAACGGGCTGAGCACGAAGCCGACTCCGGCGAGCGCCACCGAGCTGGTCAGCAGCAGGGCGAGGCTCGAGCGGTTGGACATGCCCTGGCCCCGGCGCCGCAGCACCAGCGCGGCGATCAACGAGACGACCAGCGCGGTGAGGGTGAACATCGCCAGGCCCCAGTCGCGCACGCCCATCCACGCCACCACCGGCACGAACGCCATCCAGGTGAGCGAGCGGGTGGCGGCGACCCCGGCCACCCGCACCCGGGCGGTCGCCTGGGCGGCAGCCATCGCCTCCGCGGCTTCCGGAGGCAGCTTTTCGGGCACCTCGGTGAGCAGCTGGCCGAGGATCTGCAGCCCCTCGGGCTCCGAAGGGACCAGCGCGAGCGCCTTGGTCACTTCCCGCATTGCCGCCGCGCGGGACGAGCTGCGCATCGCGGCGCGTGCCGCCGAGAGGTGCTCTTTGGCCAGCTCGACCCGGCGCTCCTGATCGCGATCGCCGTCGAGGAAGCGCTCGATCGCCTCCGACAGCTTGCGCGCGGACGGCAGCCGCTGCTGGGGGTCGAAGGCGCAGGCGCTCGCCACCAGCGCATCGAGCTCGGGAGGAATGTCTTTGCTGGGAGCGCGCTCGCGCGGGCGGATTTCCTTCGCTGCCAGCGTGCTGGCGATTCGTTCGTTGCCGCTCTTGCCGGTGTGGAGCAGCTGGAGCGTCAGCACCTCGAACAGGATCACCCCCAGCGCGTAGACGTCGCTGCGGGCAGAGAGCGCGTGCAGCTCGCCGCGCGCCTGCTCGGGGGCCATGTAGCCGGGGGTCCCCATCACCTCGCCCGCCATCGTCGCGGTGCTGCCGATCTCCTGATCGCCCAGCGGCTTCAGCGGCGGCTCGTCCATGCCCTGCACCCGCGCCAGCCCCCAGTCGAGCAGGTGCACTTCGCCGAAGTCGCCCAGCATCACGTTGGCGGGCTTCAGATCGCGATGGAGCACCCCGCGGCTGTGCGCGAAGTCCACCGCGAGGCAGATCTGGCTGAACGCCGAGAGCAGCCGGCGGCGGGTGAAGTGGGCGGTCGTCTCGCGATCTCCCTCGGACAGCGCTTCGATCACCTCGGCCAGCGTCTGCCCGTGGACCCGCTTCATCGTGAAGAACGGGGCGCCGCCTTCTTCGCCCAGGTCGTGAACCGGGACCACCACCGGGTGCTCGAGCTGGCCTTGAATCCGCGCCTCGCGCACGAACCGCTGCAGCCCGTCGGCCCACCCGGTGGCCGCCGCGCGCATCACCTTGCGCGCGACCTCGCGGCCGATGCGCTTGTCGCGGCACAGGCGGACCTCTCCCATTCCGCCTTCGCCCAGCAGGTGGAGCTCCTCGTACCGGGCGACGCCGCTCGGCTCGCTCAGCGAGGCGAGGGTCGGCGGCGGGGCGCTCGGGCTGCGCTCGGGGTCCGATCGGTAGGTCTGATCGGTCTGCGCTTCGCGCAGGGGAAAGGTAGGTAAGTGCGGATCAGCCATCCATCGATCATGGCGCGTTTCCCGGGTAAATAGCCGGTTCTGGTTTCGACTTTTCGATCACGGTTGTTGAAGCGCGCTGGACAGATTGCACTGGGCCTCGGGCTCGGGGCCGGCATCCTCGTCATCGCCGCGAAGCTGATGGGGGTGAGCCGGGAAGCGCTGCTGGCGGCGATCTACGGCCTGCCGCTGTGGATCGCCCCCGCCAGCGCCGTCGCGCTGTTCCTGCTCTTCGCCCTCGGCGCGCTGCGGTGGAACGGCTCGATGCAGCCGGTGCTGAACAACACGTTCTGGCAGGGCTACTGGGCGATGCTCGTCACGTATCCGTTCAACTCGATCCTGCCGGCCAAGGGCGGAGACCTGGTCCGGGTCAACCTGCTCTCGGTGCGCACCGGGGTCTCGCGGGTGACCATCCTCGGCGCCGAGATCATGGACAAGGGCATGGACCTCTGCGGGCCGCTGCCGGTGATCGCGCTGCTGCTGGTGTTCGGGCAGGTGCCGGCCTGGGTGATGAGCGGAGTGAGCCTGATCGCCGGCGTCCTGGTGCTGCTGATCCTGTTCATGGTCGGGATGCGCAGCCGCGGGTTCTCGCAGACCCACTGGCTCGGCCGGGCGCTGGCCAAGCTGCGGCAGGCGTACGTCGGGCGCCGCCCCCGCGCGCTGCTGACCACTGCCTTGCTCTTCGCGCCGCTGCCGTGGATCGGCGAAGCGGCGGCGCTCTACGTGGTCGGCAACGGCTCGGGGATCCCGCTCACCGCGGTGCAGGCGTTCTTCGTGCTGGTGGCGGTCAAGGTCGGGATGGCGGTGCCCACGCCCGGAGGGATCGGCTCGGTGGAGGCGGCCGGGGCCGCCGCGCTGGTGTTCTTCGGAGCCGCCCCCGCCCAGGCGCTCGCGCTGATGCTGATCTACCGGACCTCGCAGCTGGCGGCCGGCAGCCTGATCGGCGCCGCCTCGCTGTCGGCGCCGATGGGGTTCGAGAGCAACGCGCTGCCCGCGACGCCGGAATGAGCGCGCCGGGGCCCTTCGGAAGCTCAACCCCTTCCGTCTTCCGCTCGAACTGTAGTGAAGGACCCTGACACTCTCCCCGGCGGTCGCCGACCCCCGGAGCACGGGAGCACGGGTTGCCTGGAGCACGGGAGCACGGGGTGCTCCGGGGTCGCTCGCCCTGCCCCCCCCGGTGGAGTCCTGGCCGGACTACCGGGACAGCAGCCAGCGCACCCGCGGCACGGTCTGGGCGTGGTGCAGCGCCAGCGCCGCCACGTAGAGGCCGAGCGGCCACCACTTCTCGAGCGCGGCGAGCGCGGCGGCCCCGGCGAGGAACACCAGCAACTCAATCGCCAGCCGCACCGCTCCCGGCACCGCAACCACGGCCTTCCCCGAGCGGCTCGGATCGCCCACCACCGCGAAGGTGCCCCACAGGCCCGCGGCGATCACCGGCAGCGCGATCGCCAGTGGCCAGCCCCAGACCCGGTAGCCCCACAGCCCGAGCGCGATCTGGGCGGCAATCTCGAGCGAGAAGCGGATCACGAGCTGCCAGCCGGGGATCTTCGGAGTCTCAGTCATGGGCTCGGTGGCCATTGTGGCAGAGCGGCGCGGTCGATCTCTGGACAAACTGTCGCCCACCCGCGCCGAATCCCGAGCCGTTCCGATGGACTGCCCGGGCACATGGCTTGTACGAGATGAAATCGATGTCACTCGAACACTTCGTCACCCTCGCCCGCGAGGCCGGCGCCTCGGACCTTCACCTCGAAGGAGGGATGCCGCCCGCCCTGCGCGTCCGGGGCGAGCTGAAGATGAGCGGCGAGCCGGTGGCCGCGGCGCAGCTGACCGAGATCGCCCGCGAGGTGATCGGCGAAGGCTGGCCGGCGTTCCTCGAGCGCCGCTCGTTCGATCTGGCCCGGGTGATCAGCGGCGTGCGCTGCCGGATCAACGTCCTGCAGACCACCCGGGGAGTCGGCCTCGTCGTCCGCTTGCTCTCTTCTTTTCAGGCGACGCTGAAGAAGCTCAACCTCCACCCCTCGCTGCGCAAGCTGATCGACAGCCGGCACGGCTTGATCGTCGTCAGCGGCCCGACCGGCTCGGGCAAGTCGACCACCCTCGCGGCGCTGATCCAGGAGATCAACCTCTCGGCCGCCCGGCACATCGTCACCATCGAGAGCCCGACCGAGTACGTGCTGACCCCGCGCCAGTCGTTGATTCGCCAGCGCGAGATCGGCCGCCACACTCCCTCGTTCGCGCAGGCGCTGCTCGACTCGCTGCGCGAAGATCCCGACGTGATCATGGTCGGCGAGATGCGGGAGCCCGAGACGATGCGGCTGACCCTCAACGCCGCCGAGACCGGGCACCTGGTGCTGACCACCGTGCACTCGGCGAGCTGCGCCGAAGCACTCCAGCGGATCGTCGGCGCCTTCCCCGCCGAGGTGCAGGGCGGGATCTGCTCCCAGCTGGCCGAGTGCCTGGTGGCGGTGGTGTGCCAGCGGCTGCGCTACCGGGCGGACCTGGGGATCCTCGTCCCCGAGTGCGAGATCCTGATGGCGTCTTCCGCGTCCCGCGGCGTGATCCGCCAGGGCCAGTTCTTCAAGCTGGGCACGGTGCTCGAGGGCGGGGGCCAGGACGGCAGCTGGACCTTCACCCGCTACGGCGAGTGGCTCGAAGGGAAGACCGACTGGTCGATGCCCGCCGAGAAGCCGGATCCCGCCGAGCTGGTCGCCGAGCCCGTCGCCGCCGCGCTGCCGGTGGTGGCGAAGAAGGCGCCCGCCGCCGCTCGGGGCAGCTCGCTGCCGGGGGTGGTGGAGATCGACGACGAGGAGGATCCCGCCGACATCCTCGCCCAGCTCGATCGCTCCAGCTCCTGAAGCGGAGCGCTCGGCGCAAGAACCAGCCGACCGGACTGCGTCGCGGCGCTAGTTCTGCGCGTCCGGAGCGTCCGCGTCCCTCGGGAGCCCCCCGGCGCGCTTCTTGTAGAGGCGGCCGGCGCTTCCAATGACGGAAGCCAGAATCCGGGGGGATTCAAAATGAAGAACTACATTTCGGGTGCGCTGGTGCTGGTCGCGGTCTCGCTGTCGGCCGCGTATGCCGCTGACAGCCTGCAGAAAGGCGAGATGAAGGGCGACACCAAGAAGTCGGACACGATGCTGAAGACGGAAAACGTGGTCATCATCCCGAGCATGGAGATGAAGTGGGTGGACCAGCCCGACGCCCAGGGGGTGAAGATCGCGGTGGCGGAGGGCGACCTGAAGAAGGGCCCGCACCACGCGTACCTCAAGTTCAACGCCGGCTTCGACATGCCGATTCACCACCACAGCGCCGACACCTACGGCACCCTCATCTCGGGGACGATGATGATGACCGTCGACGGCAAGGAGTACCGCATCCAGCCCGGCTCCTATTTCTCGTACACCTCGAAGGCGAAGCACGCCACCCGCTGCGACAAGGGGGCCGACTGCGTGCTGTTCGTCGACGTGCGCGGCGCCTGGGACGTGGTGCCTGAGAAGGCGGTCAAGGCCGGCCGCTGATCAGCGACAGCCGATCTGGGTGGTGCCCTGGGTCGAGGTCCCGACGCAGGTGGGGGTGGTGTCGAAGTAGAAGCCGCCTCCCACCGCGTCGAACAGGCCGCACGCGGCCGGCAGCGCCAGCGCCGGAGTGCTCCCACAGCGGGTGGCCGTCACGGCGCCCGCGGTGCAGGTGGCGTCGGTGTAGATCGTCGCCGAACCCGCCGAGACGCAGTAGGTCGCCACCCCGCTGTTCGAGGTCGCCGCGCCCGAGCAGTTGTAGTCGAACGAGCCGTCGCCGCGGCTGGTGGTGAAGTAGGTGGTCTGCACCGGGTTCGCCGCCGAGTTGAGGTCGTAGCAATCGAACGGCGCCAGGCAGTGGCCGCCCGCCTGCGTTTGGTAGTTGATGCAGTCGTTCTTCTGCAGCCAGTAGTCGTTCGCCGCCGCCGAGGCCACGTAGTAGGTGCGGCCGCCGACGGTGCTGGTCGCTCCGGCGCAGTAGCTGCTCTGGAAGTCGCTGAGCGGGAAGCCATCCCGATCGTCATCCGCCACCACGTTGTTGACGTTCTGGAACAGCGCCGCATTGCCGGTGCTGCAGTCGGCGCCGAGCGAGGTGGTAATCCAGGTGAAGCCGCCGCTGCTGTTGCGGTAGTAGGTGCGGCCGTTGATCACCGAGCTGCTCCCGGTGCACTGGGTCGCCTGCGCGCCATCGGTGTACCCGTCCTGATCGGCGTCCGGGTAGACGAACCGGTTGGTGAAGACGTTTGCGCTGGCGTCGTTGCAGTCGGTGTTGTTCCGCACCGGCTTGCCCACCGGCGCGGTGCAGGCGTTGGTCGCGGTGCCGGTGCCGAAGCTGTCGCCGTCGACGTCGGCATACCAGTCGACCGGCCCGGTCACCGCCGCCACCGCGTCGTCGCAGTCGGCGCCGAGGCTGGTCAGGATCCAGGTGTAGGCGCCCGACGCCGCCCGGTAGTAGGTGCGGCCGTTGACGGTGGAGGCGACGCCGGAGCACTGGGTGCCCACCGCTCCCTCGGTGAAGCCGTCCTGATCGGTGTCGTCGAACACCGACCGGTTGACGTTCACGAACGCGCTGCCGTCATTGCAGTCGGTGTTGTTGAGCGACGTCGCCGCCGGCTGGGTGCAGGCGGGGATCGCCGCGCCGGTCCCGAAGCCGTCGCCATCGACGTCGGCGTAGTAGTTGGTCGTCCCCAGCACCGTCGCGCTGCCGTCGTTGCAGTCCGCGCCGAGGTTCTGCGAGCCCTGCAGCCAGGTGTTGGCGCCAGTGGCTGACCGGTAATAGGTGCGCCCGCCCACCAGCGAGGTGTTGCCGACGCAGCGGCTGGCCACCGAGCTGGTGCTGGCGCCGTAGCCGTCCTGGTCGACGTCCGCGATCACCGACACGCTCTGGAAGACGTCCGGGTCGCTGTCGAGGCAGTCGGCCGCCGCGCTCGCCGTCGCCAGCCAGGTGAACGCGCCCGCGCTGTCGGCGTAATAGGTGCGGCCATTGACCACCGACGTCGTCCCGACGCACTGGCTCGAAAGGGTGGCGGTGAGGGTGGTCCCGTCCTGATCGACGTCGCGCGCGACCGACAGCGGCTGGAAGACGTCGGCGTCGTTGTCGGCGCAATCCGCGGCGGCCGAGGCGACGGCGAGGTAGCTGAACGCCCCGCTGA
>JAGSPQ010000945.1 GCA_018262385.1 Myxococcaceae bacterium
CTGCTCCGCGGGAAGTCGTCGCTTTCGCATCGTGGCGGTGCCTGTCGGCGAGCGCTTGCCAGATCCATCCCGCTGACCCGCCCGCACAACCGCTCAACCGATCGGCATTGGGGTTAGCCGGGCAGCACCAGCTCGGCCTCGCCGGCCGCCTGCTTCAGCGCCTTGAGGGACACGCGGGCGTGAGCGGTCTGCAGCACGCTACCGGCGAGCTTCGCGCGCTGGCCCAGCTTGAGCAGGACGCGATCGAAGGTGCCGCGCCGCGCCGAGCGCAGCGCCGCGACGATCACCTCCATTGCGTCCTCGCTGATCGGATCGAAGCCGATCACCACCGCGCGGGGGGCGACGTCGAACCTCAAACACAGCGCGCGGCTGCTCGGGCGGATCGTGATCGAGGTGAGCTTCCGGGTTCCGGCGAAGTCGATCAGCGCCCCGAACAGCGCAGGGGCGAGCGCGACCTCGAGGTGTCGCAGCGAGCGCCCGAGCGGGCCTTCGAAGATCCGCGCCAGCACGCTCTCGTCGAGGCCGCTGAGCGGAGCCGGGGTGGCTCCCAGCAACCCGAGCGCGGTCAGCGAGGGCAGGGGAGCGGCGGTGAGCACCGCCCGCCCGGCCGCCTCGAGGCTCCACAGCTTGAGCGACAGCGTCTCCCACGGCAGCGGACGGCCGGCCTCGGCGATCGCGCGCAGGTCCGCGGGGCTTCCCACCCCGTGCAGGTGGCGCAACGACTTCAGCGCCGGCGCGACCACCAGGGCGTTCGAGCCGCCGGCGTAGCTCGCGCTGTGCGCCACCTCGAGGTGGGTCACCGTCGCCCACTCGGGCCGCTCGTTCAGCCGCGGCAGGCGCTGGCCGTTGTAGGCGCACTGCGCGAGAAACCCGCGCTCGAAGGCGATCCCCTGCCGCATCAGCGCCGGGTCGAGCGGCCCCAGCCAGTCGCGGGCCCAGGTCCCCAGCAGCTCCTTCTCGCGCTTCGAGATCGTCCCTCCGGTGGCGGCCCGCCCCAGCTGGAGCGCGATCAGCTCGCCGCGCGGGTCGCCGGCCTCCTGCAGCACGTCGGCGAGGATCAGCCGCGCCGTGTCGTCCTCGGGCTGCGCGTAGACCGCGGCGTAGAGCTCCTCGAGCTTCACCGTCGGGTGTGCCGAGGGCCTGAGCGCGAACCGCTCGCGAAGCCGCTGCAGCGCCGAAGTCTCGGCGGCGTCCGGCAGCGGCGGGGGTGGCCAGCCAGCCGCGCGCTTCGCCAGCGCCTGGATCGGCTTCCACGAGCTGAGGCCCAGATCCCGGATCGTCTGCGATCGGCGCTCCACCGCGGCCAGCCGCTTCAGCAGCGGCACCACCCGGGGATCGGCCTGGGCCTCGAGCACCTGGAGCGCGGGAGGAAAGCAGCGGCCCCGCGACTTGCCGTCAAAGGGCGGCTGCTCGAGAAGTCGCGCCAGCTGGGAAGAGAGGGTGGGCGAGGCGGGCCAGGCCGCGAGACTTTCGAGCCGCTCGCGGGCGATCGGCCCGTTGGTCTTCGCCACCACCTCGAACAGCCGGGGGAGCGTCGCGGTGCGGTGGTCCGCCGCGACGGCCAGCCAGGCCTGGCGATCGGAGGTGGTGCCGCCCCCGGTGACCGGCGGCAACGTGCTGCTCAGCCGCGCCGCGAACTGATCGATCGTGTCGGCCAGCTCGGTCGCCTTCCAGGCGCGCCAGCACTCGACCAGCCGCTCGAGCGCGCGCTCTTCCTCGCCCTGCGCGAGCAGCTTCTGCGCAGCCTCGAGCACCGAAAGTCGCATCGACGGCGCGAAACCTAAGCTACGAGGCCGCTGTGACCATTCCCTATTACGAGCTGCCCGCGCTCAACCTGCCGTTCGATCAGAAGATCGACATCTTCGGCGTGGTCTCCGCGGTGGCGGTGTTCGTCGGGGCGTGGCTGGCGGCGAAGGAAGCGCGGACGTACGCGAAGGTCAGCGATCGGCCGCTGCGCGACCTGGTGCCGTGGGCGGTGGGCTTCGGCCTGATCGGCGGCCACTTCATGCACGTCTTCGCCTACCACCCCGAGCTGCTCACCGACGTCTGGGTGGTCTTCCGGGTCTGGGAGGGCCTGTCGTCGATGGGCGGCGTGCTCGGCGCGCTGCTGGGGATCTTCATCTTCTTCCGCAAAGAGAAGATCCCGCTCACCCCGTACCTCGATCCGCTCGCGCTCGGGACCTCGGTCGGCTGGTCGATCGGCCGCTTCGGCTGCTTCCTCGTCCACGATCATCCGGGGGTGAAGACCGACTTCTTCCTCGCGGTCGAGTTCCCCGGCGGCCCCCGCCACGATCTGGGCCTGTACGACATGTTCGTGCTGCTCGGGATCGCGGGGGTCCTCTACGCGGTCAAGCGCCGCCACCCGCCTCCCGGGACCCTGATGGGCCTGCTCGCGGTGCTCTACACCGTCCCCCGGTTCTTCCTCGATTTCCTGCGGGCGTCAGATCTGTCTTTCGTCGACCGTCGCTATGCCGGGCTCACCCCCGGCCAGTACACGGTGGTGCTGATCTTCGGGGTGGGGGTCTGGCTGATTGCGCGGGCGCGGCGGACTTCGTTGACACCTAAAGGGTGATCCTTTAGAAGCCGCGCGCTTCGACCGCCAAGACGTACGGGAGCGTAGCTCAATTGGCAGAGCAATGGACTCTTAATCCATAGGTTGTGGGTTCGATTCCCTCCGCTCTCATAG
>JAGSPQ010000160.1 GCA_018262385.1 Myxococcaceae bacterium
GCTGGTGCGCGACTTCATCGCCGCCGCCGGCAAGCGCACCCATCGCCCCGAAGATCGGATCCGGGTGGTGATCGTCGGCTCGTTCTGCGAGCAGCCGCCAATCGGCCTGCTGCGGACGATCGAGCGCAGCGGCTGCTACGTGGTCGACGACGATCTCAACCTCGGCCAGCGGTGGATCGAAGGCGACGTGCCGATCACCGACCAGCCGCTGACGTCGCTGGCCAACTGCTACTGCAACCGCAGCGTCTGGGCGTCCACCCGCTACGAGGGCGATCGCCCCCGCGGGCCGCAGCTGGTCGAACAGGTGCGCAACCGCAGGGCCGACGGAGTGGTGTTCGCCGCTCCCTCGTTCTGCGACCCGGCGCTGCTCGACCAGCCGCCGCTGCAGAAGGCGCTCGCCGACGCGAAGGTGCCGCACATCTCGTTCCGCTACGCGGAGAACACCGGCCAGTTCCAGGGAATCCGCGAACAGGCCGGCACCTTCTCCGACTCGCTGAAGCTGTGGGGTACCGCATGAGCAACGCCCAGAAAGACGATCCGAAGGAAGCCCAGAAGGACGTCAGCCAGGATCGGCAGAAGCAGATGCTCGCCGACCACTTCGGCCAGCTGGCGCGCGCCAAGGAGAACAACCGGAAGGTGGCCTACACCTTCGTCCCCGGCAACCTCACCGAGCTGCTCGGGATCTTCGACATGCTGCCGGTGTACCCCGAGATCAACGCGCTGCAGTCGGCGATGCGGCAGAAGAGCGCCGGCTACATCCGCGAGGCCGAGCGGCAGGGCCACAACGAGGACGTCTGCACCTACGTCAAGTGCGACATCGGGATGATGAGCCAGGGCAACAAGGGTCCGACCGGCGAGCAGCTGCCGGCGCCCGACCTGCTGCTGCTCAGCTACACCGGCTGCTTCACCTTCCTGAAGTGGTTCGAGCTGCTGCAGAAGGAATACAACTGCGAGCTGGCGATGCTCCACGTGCCGTACGTGGCGGGCGAGCGCCCCACCGAGGAAATGCGGCAGTACGTCGCCAAGCAGCTGCGGGAGGAGATCATCCCCCGGCTCGAGCGGATCAGCGGCAAGAAGTACGACGAGGCGGCCCTGAAGGAGCGGCTCAAGCGCAGCGCCCAGGCGGAGGACGACCTGGTCTGGGTGCTCGAGAGCGCCAAGCACCGGCCCTCGCCGATCGACGGCTACTTCGGGGCCGTCTATTACGTCGGGCCGATCTTCACCGCCTTCCGCGGCACCGAGCCTTGCCGCGACTACTACCGGGCGCTGCGCGCAGAGGTGCAGGGGCGCCTCGACCGCCACGAGGGCCCGGTGACCCCCGACGGCACGCTGACCAAAGAGAAGTTCCGCCTGGTGGTCGAGGGCCCGCCCAACTGGACCCACTTCCGCGACTTCTGGCGGATCTTCCACGACGAAGGCGCGGTGTTCGTCGCCTCCACCTACGCCAAGGTCGGCGGCCTCTACGACGAGGGCTTCCGGCACGACCAGACCGACGACCCGCTGCTCGCGCTCGCCGACTACTGCATGGGTTGCTACACCAACCTCTCGCTGCCGCGCCGGGTGGGCCTGCTCGAGAAGTACGTGAAGGACTTCCAGGCCGACGGGTTCGTCTTCAACTCGGTCAAGAGCTGCAACTCGTTCTCGGCCGGGCAGCTGGTGATGCTGCGCGAGCTGGAGAAGCGCACCGGGGTGCCGGGCGCGTTCATCGAGACCGACCTGGTCGACCCCCGCTACTACGGCCACGCGAACATCAAGAACCGCATCGAGAGCTACCTGCAGATGCTCGCCCAGCGCATGGGCTCCACCGCCTCGCTCGGCACCGGGAGCTGAACTTTGGACACTTCGATTGGAATCGATCTCGGCTCGACCACCACCAAGGCGGTGCTGCTCGACTCGAACGCGAAGATCGTCGGCTTCGGGCTGACCAACACCCGGTCGAACTACGAGGTGGCGGCGCGGGTGGCGAAGGCCGAGGCCGTGGCCGACGTGCAGCTCTCGCGGCTGTTCGGCAGGCTGGAGTCGGAGAAGGTGGCCCACCCGGCCGAGGTGGTCGAGGCGCTGCGGCGGGCGTTCCGGCTCGAGTCGGCGGCGCAGCGGCTGACCCAGCTGGCCGCGCGCTGTCTCGAGCTGGCGCGCCAGGCTCCGGACTCTGCGCAGACGGTCGCGGCGCTGACCCGCCTGTTCGACCGGCTGACCGCGCAGGTGAGCGACGTGTTCGCGCCGCTGGCGGCAGATCGATCGCGCTTCTTCCGCGACACGGTGGGCGGCCACTTCCTCTCTGCCGCCGAGGAGGCCGCCAACAAGCGTGAGCTGTCTTACGACATCGCGATCGGCGCCTGGGATCGCGCGATCGTCGAGGTGGAGAACGCCGAGAACGCCACCGATCTCGACGCCCTGCTCGCCTCGGCCCTCACCCGCGCAGCCTTCCCTGCGTCCACCCGGGCGACGCTCGAGCGGGCGTGGTCGGCCCTGGTGGCGGACCCGATGGTGATCCGCGGAATGGTCGGCACCGGCTACGGCCGCCAGCGGCTGCCGTTTCCCAAAGAGTCGATTCGCAGCGAGATCCTCTGCCACGGGCTGGGCGCCCACGCGCTCTTCCCCGCCACCCGCACCGTGCTCGACATCGGAGGCCAGGACACCAAGGCGATCCAGGTCGACGGCTCGGGAGTGGTGACCAGCTTCCAGATGAACGACCGGTGCGCCGCCGGCTGCGGGCGGTACCTCGGCTACATCGCCGACGAGATGAACCTCGGGATCCACGAACTGGGGCCGCTGGCGATGCAGGCGACCCGCCCGGTGCGGATCAGCTCGACCTGCACGGTGTTCGCCGGAGTCGAGCTGCGCGCGCGGCTGGCGCTGGGAGAGAAGCGGGAGAACGTGCTGCTCGGGCTGCACCGCGCGATCGTGCTGCGGGCGATGAGCCTGCTCGCGCGATCCGGCGGCGTGAGCGAGCAGCTGACCTTCACCGGAGGCGTGGCCCGGAACCCGGCGGTGGTGCACGAGCTCACCACGCTGATCAAGAAGCACTACGGCCAGCGCACCCTCAACGTGCACCACGATTCGATTTACACCGGCGCGCTGGGGGCCGCCCTCTTCGCCCACCGAGGACTGAGCGCATGAGTGCATTGACCGCAGGAGTGGACGTGGGAACCAGCGCCGTGAAGGTGGTGCTGGTCGAGTGGATCAAAGGGCAGCCGAAGCTGGTCGCCAGCCAGCGCGAGCGCATTCACCGCCGCGATCCGGCGCAGGTCGCCAGGGTGGTCTACGAGGGCGTGCTCGAGCAGGCGAAGGCCAAAGTGGCCGACGTGATCTACGTCGCCTCGACCGGCGAAGGCGACGAGCTGCCGTTTCGCGACGGCCACTTCTACGGGATGACGACCCACGCCCGGGGCGCGCAGTTCCTCTTCCCGAAGGCGACCGCGGCGATCGACATCGGCGCGCTGCATGCGCGGGTGATGGCGATGGACTCCGAGAGCCGGGTGCTGCGCTCGAAGATGACCAGCCAGTGCGCCGCCGGCACCGGGCAGTTCCTGGAGAACATCGCCCGCTACCTCGGGATCCGGGCGGACGAGGTGGGGCCGCTGTCGCTCGAGGCCCAGAAGGCCGAGCCGTGCAGCGGGATCTGCGCCGTGCTGTCGGAGACGGACGTGATCAACATGGTGTCGCGCGGAACCCCGCGGGGAGAGATCCTGCGCGGAGTCCACGACTCGATCGCCCAGCGCCTGGCGCGGCTGCTGCGGTCGGCGGCGGCGGAGGGCGTGGTCGCGCTCACCGGAGGGCTGGCCAGCGACATCGGCCTCAAAGGCGCGCTCGAGCGTCAGCTGGCCACCGACAACGGGCCGGCGATCACCCTCGAGGCGGATTCCCGGTCGGTGCTGGCCGGAGCGATCGGCGCCGCGCTCTGGGCCCACCACCGCCACCAGAAGCTGGCCGAACGAAAGGCGCAGCCGGCGGTCGCTCACCCGGCGTAGTCGCTCCCCCCGCGCCACTTGCGGTTCGCACCTCAGAGGGGCGGGCCTCCGTTCATCCCGAGCCCAGTCGAGGGACGCGTGAGCCGCGGGCGCTAGAGGTACTGGCCCGCATCCACCTGGAGCACCTGCCCGGTGATGTTCCGCGCCGCGTCCGAGAGGAAGAACAGCACCGCGTTGGCGATGTCGTCCGGCTCGGTCAGCCGCCCGAGCACCGCCTCGTCGAGCGCCGTCTGGCGAACCTGCGCCGGCAGCGCGGCCGCCATCTGGGTCAGCACCATCCCCGGCGCGACGGCGTTGACGGTGATCCCCTTGGGGCCCAGCTCGCGGGCCGCGGTCTTGGTGAGCCCGATCAGCCCGGCCTTGGCCGCGCAGTAGTTGGCCTGCCCGAACTTGCCCCGCAGCCCGTTGATCGAGGTGATGTTCACGATTCGCCCGAACCCGGCGTCGCGCATCTGCGGCCCCATCGCGCGGATCAGGTTGAACGCGCCCTTGAGGTTGATCGCGAGCACCAGGTCCCACTCCTCGTCGCTCATCTTCAGCAGGCTCTTGTCGCGGGTGATCCCCGCGCAGTTCACCAGCAGGCTCGCCTCGGCGCCCACCGCGGCGACGGCGGCGCGCACCTGCTCGCCGTTGGAGACGTCGACCCGATGGAAGGCAATGGCGTCGGAAGCGGGCGCCTCGAGATCGAAGCAGTGCACCCGGGCGCCGGCGCGCACCAACCCATCGCAGATCGCCCGCCCGATGCCCCGGGCCCCGCCGGTGACCACCGCCCCTCTCCCCTTCAGATCCGAGCTCACGTCGTTGCGCTCCTTGTCGAAAATCATCGGCCTGCCGCCCGCCGGGCCGCCTGATCCGGATCAAGCCCGCCTTCAGCCGCGCGAGGTGGACGCGCGCAGCAGTCGCTCGATCAGCTCGGCGGCGGCGGCGGGAAACGGCTCTCGGCCCGGGGCAGCGATCCGGCACAGGCCCTTCACCGCGTTGACCAGGGCCAGCGGCGTGGTCTGCGCCGCGAGCAGGGGCGCCTCGACGTGCTCGGCCGCGCGCAGCGCGCTCTCCGCCACCGACGCCACCCGCGGGCGATCGCTCGGCGCGAGCACCAGCGCCGTCCCGTTCCAGCCCACCAGCGCCGCCGAGCACGACTCGTAGAGCTCGCGGCCATCGGCCGAGGTGAGCAGCGTGGCGACGCCGCTGATCCGCACCGCGTCGTACGGACTGGGGGGCGCGGGCTTTGCGAACAGGCCGGCCTGCCCGGCGAACGGCGAGACGATCGATCGCACCGGCATCCCGTCGACCAGGCGGCTCGGCCCGCGCACCGTCGCCACCAGCCGGCCACCGGAGCTCGTCACCGTATACGCGCCCGGCGCGGCGTCCCGGGCGAAGGCGGCGAACGCGTCGCGCAGCGCACCTCCTTCCGGAGCCAGGCGGCGCGCGTGGTGGGCGAACAGCACCACCCCGGCCTCATCGACCCGCAGCGCGGTGTAGCTCATCGCAGCGCCCCGAGCTTCAGCTGCGCCTCGGCGAGCTCGGCCGCCGCGTCCGACTGCCAGACGATGCCGCCGCCGACGCTGTAGACCCACCCTTGCGGCGTGCGCTCCGCGGTGCGGATCAGCAGGCTGAAGGTCGCCCGCTCGCCCTCGCAGTAGCCCAGGGTGCCGCAGTAGGCGCCGCGCGGCGACGACTCGAGCTGGGCGATCATCTTCCGGGCGATCGGCTTCGGGGCGCCGGTGATCGACCCTCCCGGGTGGAGCGCGGCCAGCGCCGCCGCGACCCCCGCCCCCTCGAGCAGCTGGCCCTCGACGTCGCTTACCGCCTGCAGCGCGTACGCCAGAGGCACCCGCCGGCGCTCGTTCACCACCTGCACGCTGCGGGGCTCGCAGATCGGCGTCAGATCGTTGCGGACCAGATCGGTGATCATCGCCAGCTCGGCGCGATCCTTGACGCTGCGATCGAACGCCTCCCCGTCGTCCAAAGGCGCGGTCCCCTTCATCGGCTCGCACCGGATCCGGCGGCCTGCCAGCTGGAAGAACAGCTCGGGCGAGGCCGAGACGAGCTCGGTGCCGTCCGGCAAGCGGACCCAGGCGGCGAACCGCGGGATCCCGGCGCGGCAGAGGGCGGCGAAGAGCGAAGCACCGCCGACCGGCGCCAGCCGCGCCCGCAGGGTGAGGTTCACCTGGTACACCTCGCCCGCCGCGATCGCCGCGCGAATCGCCTCGACGCCCTCGCGGTGCGAGTGGCGATCGAGCTGTGGGGCGAGCGCCGCCGGAAGAACGTCGAAGTCCAGCGCCGCAAACTTCTGCGCCTCGCCCTCGAAGCGGCGCGCCGCCGCCGGCTCGGCCTCGTAGGGCAGGAACACCACCGGCCCTTCAGGCGCGCTGCGCAGCGGGGCGATCAGCCGCCACCCATCGGCGAACCCGGGGCCGAGCAGCGCGAACGAGGCGCACCGATCGAGCTGCGACAGCTTCATCCGACCGCCCGGAAGAACGCGTCGAAGAGCTCCGCTCCGCGCGGCGTCGCGTACGAGTCGGGGTGAAACTGCAGCCCCGCCATCGGCAAGGTCTGGTGCTCGATCGCCATCGCGAGCCCTTCGGCGGTGCGGGCGATCACCGACAGCGGCGGCGGGACCTCTGCCAGGGCCAGCGAGTGGTAGCGCATCACCTCGACCGGGCCTTCGAACGCGGGGAAGAACCGCGAGGGCGTGAACGAGATCGACTCCCGCATCCCATGGCAGGGAGTCGTCCGGGCGAGCCGCGCGCCGAACGCCATCCCCAGCGCCTGGTGGCCGAGGCAGATCCCCAGGGTGGGCACCTTGCGCGCGGCGGCCAACTGCACCGCGCGGACGAGCCCGGCGCGAACCGGATCCATCGGCCCGGGGCCGATCACCAGCACGTCGGCCCGCGGCAGCTCCCGATCGAACGCCGCGCCATCATTGCCCGCGATCACCTGGACCTTCGAGCGCACGACGGGCAGCCGATCGATGACGTTCCACGAAAAAGAGTCCTGGTTTTCCAGGAAGAGCACCTGCACGGGGCGCATCGAGCCTCACCCGCGGCTGTCCGGCAAGCTCCGCGCACAAGAACCCACCCAACTTTGACCGGGGTCAAGGTGCCGCCCTGGGGCGGGTGCTCTCTTCGTCGGCTTGGATCCCCTCGTCCGGCGGCACTTTCGGCACGTCGTCTTTCAGATCGTCGCCAGCTGGGTGTTCACCCTCGGCTACGCGGTGTTTGCCAGCGCCGCGGCGATCCTGACCGCGGGCCGGTTCTCGGCGGGCCTCACTCCGTGGCTGCTGCGCGTCTGGGGCAAGTCGATGCTGTGGATCGCCGGAGTGCGCCTGGAGGTCGAGGGCCTCGCCCACCTGACTGAAGCCAACGGGAAGGTCGCCGTCTTCAACCATTCGTCGATGCTCGACACGTTCGT
>JAGSPQ010000946.1 GCA_018262385.1 Myxococcaceae bacterium
GGTGATGGACCCCAACGCCATCTCAGTCCCCGAGTTCGAGGTGCTCAATCGGCTCCCTCCGATCGGCGGGGCCGAGGTCTTCCTCGCACGCAAGCTCGGCTCCGCCGAGTCGGTGTTGCTGCGCGTGCTGCGCCAGGAGCTCGCCGCCTCGCCCATTCTGGTCGCCCGGTTCCTCGACGCGGTGGCGGCGGCGCGGGCCGTCTCGCATCCCCACCTCGCCCGGGTGCTCGACGCGGGCCTCACCCCGCTGGGGCGCCCGTGGGTGGCGACCGAGTACTTCGAAGGGGAGGATCTGGCCCAGCACCTGAAGACCAACACCGGGCTGTCTGCCGCCGAGCTGATCCGGCTGGCGGTGCCGATGTGCCAGGCGCTCGAGGCGGCCCACGCCGTCGGGGTGCTGCACGGGGGGATCAAGCCGTCGAGCATCTTCCTCGCCCGCGGGCTGGGGCACGAGGCCAGCCGCCTGCTCGACCTCGGGCTCTCGCGCTTCGAGGGCGACCTGTCGGTCGAGGGCGATCGCGCCGCCCAGGTGGCGCTGCTGATGTACGCCGCGCCCGAGACGATCGCCGGCAGCCCGCCCGACGCGCGCTCGGACATCTACTCGTTCGGGGTGGTGCTCTACGAGGCGCTGACCGGCGTGCCGCCGTTCGTCGCCTCCGGCCCGGATGAGCTGCGCCGGCTGCAGCTGGAGAAGCCGGCCCGCCCGCTCACCGGGGCCAACCTGCCGCTGGCGGGAGTCGTCGAGCGCTGCCTCGCCAAGAACCCGATCGATCGCTTCAGCAGCGCGCGGCAGTTGATGGATGCGCTGCTCGCCTGCCGGCTGCCCTCGACCCTCGATCCGGAGCAGGTGCCCGCCAACGCGCAGCTCTCTGGCACTCCGGTCACGGACGAGGCCCGCGAGCAGCTGGGAGATCTGCTCGGCCCCTACCAGTTGGTGCGGATGATCGGCGAAGGCTCGATGGGCAGGGTCTACCTGGCCGAGCACACCAAGCTGGGCCGGCAGGTGGCGCTGAAGGTGCTGCGCACCAGCCAGACCAGGCACCGCGCGCTGGTGCAGCGGTTCTTCCAGGAAGCGCGCACCGTCAACCAGATCAACCACGAGCACATCGTCGAGGTGTTCGACTTCGTCGAGGAGCTGACCGCCGACGGGATCAACCTCGTCTACTGCGTGATGGAGCTGCTCGCCGGCACCAACCTCGCGGGGACGCTGTCCCGCGAGCACCTGACGATCAGCCGCTGCGTGGCGATGACCCGACAGATCTGCAGCGCGCTGGGCGCGGCGCACCAGGTCGGCGTGGTCCACCGCGACGTCAAGCCCGACAACATCTTCCTCACCACCCGGGGCGGCCAGCAGGACTACGTCAAGGTGCTCGACTTCGGCGTCGCCAAGGTCGCGGTGCAGCCGGGCCTGAAGACGACGGTGAGCGAGACCGCCAGCGGCGCGCTGGTGGGGACCCCGACCTACATGGCCCCCGAGCAGGCCTCGGGCCTCGAGGTGGATTCCCGCGCCGACATCTACGCGGTGGGGACGCTGCTGTACGAGATGCTCGCCGGCCACCCGCCCTTCCAGTCGACCAACTTCGGGCAGCTCGCCGCGGAGATCATCACCAAGGATCCCCCTCCGCTGGGGACGCTGTCCCTCGGCGGCGAGCGGATCCCCCCGGGGCTGAAGGCGGTGCTGCTGCGGGCGCTGGAGAAGGATCCGAAGGCGCGGTACCAGACGATGGAGGAGCTCGGCGAAGCGCTGGCCCCGTTCGCCGTCAGCGGCGCGGCAAGCCAATCGCCGAGCCGCCGGGTGGCGCTGGTGGGGGGAGCAGTGGCGCTGGTGGCGATCGCCGCCCTGGTGGTGACCCGGGCCCAGCCCGCCGAGCCGCCGGTGGTGGCCGAGCCGGTGGCGCCGATCGTCCCCCCGGTGGTCCCGGTTCCCGTGCCCGAGCTGCCAAAGACGATCAAGCTCACCATCGGCTCGACGCCCCCCGGCGCTCACGTCTTCCGGCAAGACACCCGGGCCGAGCTGGGGATCACCCCGCTGAGCGTCGAGGTGCCGCGGGATGACGCGCAGGTCGTCCTCAGCCTGAAGCTCGATGGCCATTTGCTGGCCGAGCGCAAGGTGCGCCTGGACTCGAACACCTCCCTCGAGGTGTCGCTGCAGCGGGAGCGGGGCCCGATCCGCCCGGTACCCGATAAACCCAGGAAGTCGGTAGGCAAAGAAAGTACGCTCGACCCATTCGCGGAATGAGCATGCGCCTGGGGCTGATCACACTTCTGTTGGCGTCGATCGCCGTGGCGAAGCCTGCCCGGCCCGACGAGGCGGCCACCCGCTCCAAGGCACTGTTCCAGCAGGCCCAGCAGACCTACGACCGCGGCGAGATCGCCAAGGCGCTCGACCTGTTCCTCCAGGCCTACGAGGTGAAGCCGCTGCCCGGCTTCCTCTTCAACATCGCCCAGTGTCACCGCCAGCTGCGCAACTACGAACGCGCCAGCTTCTACTTCAAGCGCTACCTCGCCCTGGCGCCCAACACCCCCAACGCGCAGGTGGTGCAGGACCTGATCACCGAGGTCGAGGGAAAGCAGGCCGAGGCCGAGCAGGCCAAGCGCAGCGAGGAGGCGGCAGCGCGCGCCCAGGAAGTCGAGCTGGCCCGCATCGCCGCGCTCCAGGCCGAGAGCGCCGCCGACGCCGCCCGC
>JAGSPQ010000947.1 GCA_018262385.1 Myxococcaceae bacterium
CGGACTACCTGGTGCGGGATCTTCGTCGCCGGCCGAACCTCGAGCTGCGGCTTGGCACCGAGGTGGTCGAAGGCGAGGGCGAGGCCTCGCTCGAGCGAATCGTGGTCCAGGATCACGTCCGCGGCACCCGGGAGACCCTGCCGGTCACGATGCTCTTCGCGCTGATCGGGGCCGAGCCCCACACCGAGTGGCTCGAGGGCGTGGTCCGCTGCGATCGCTATGGCTTCGTGCTGACCGGCGAAGGGAGCGACCCGATCTCCCCCGAGACCAGCCTGCCGGGGGTCTTCGCCGCGGGCGACGTCCGCGCCCGCTCGGTCAAGCGGGTCGCCTCGGCCGTCGGGGAAGGGGCGGGCGCGGTGCGGTACATCCACGAGTACCTGCGCGAGCCGGTGGCGATCCGGCCGGAAGAGCCGTGGGCGCAGGAGAGCACCCCGAGCGCCGGGGCCTGAGCGACCCCCACTTCCTCGCCGCGCGAATCGACGCGATCAAGTACGGTCCGCCCCCCGATGGCCCTCGACAAAAAGAAGCTCTTCATCCTCGTTCCGATCGCGCTGGTGTTCCTCTTCACCTTGGTCGAGCTCACCCGGGTCTGGTGGTACCGCGGCTACTCGAAGGGCTCGCGCACCGGCGTGGTCCGCAAGATCTCGATCAAAGGTCCGCCCTACTGCAAGTACTTCTCGGGCGAGCTGGCGCTGCAGGGCGGCCAGCCCGGCCAGCCGCCGGAGATCTGGGAGTTCTCGATCGACGGCGCCGATGACGAGAAGAACCCGCTGGTGGTGAACCTGAAGGAAGCCGAGAGGTCCGGCGCGCGGGTCACCCTCAACTACCGGCAGGATCTCCACTCGCTCTTCCGCTGCACCCCGTCCGAGTACTTCGTCGGCTCGCTCGAGAAGTAGTCGCTCACGCAGGAGGACCCCATGTCCGCAGACTTCAAGACCGCGCTCATCACCGGCGCCTCGAGCGGCATCGGCCGCGCCGTCGCCATCTGGTTCGCCCGCCGGGGCACCATCGTCTACGCCGCCGCCCGCCGCACCTCGATGCTCGAGGAGCTCGCCGCCGCGGGGCACGGCAACATCATCCCGGTCGCGCTCGACGTCGCGAAGGAACAGGCGACGGTCGACACGATCCAGCGCATCGACGACGAGTGCGGCGGGCTGGAGATGGTGATGGCCAACGCCGGGGTAGGGGACCCGACGCCGGCGCAGCACTCCACCTGGCCGATGGTCGAGCGCGTGCTGAAGGTGAACGTCACCGGCGCGGCCGCCACCCTCACCGCGGTGCTGCCGCGAATGGCGAAGCGTGGCAGGGGCACGATCGTCGGCGTCTCCTCGATCGCCGCCAACCGCGGGCTGGGCGCGTTCAGCTGCTACTCGGGCAGCAAGGCCTTCCTCTCGGTCTTCCTCGAGAGCCTGCAGGTCGATCTGCACGGCACCGGGGTGAAGGTGGTCTGCGTCGAGCCCGGGTACGTCAAGAGCGAGCTGAACGACCGGATGAAGGGCCACGTGCCGATGATGTTCGTGGTCGAGGCCGAGCACGCCGCCGAGAAGATCGGCCGCGCGATCCTGAGCGGCAAGCGGGTCCTCACCTTCCCCTGGCAGCTGGCGTGGGGGGCGGCCGGTTAGTACGTTCTCGATGCACACCCTGATCGTCGGCGACGTTCATGGCTGTCTGAACGAGCTCGAGGCGCTCCTCGCCGAGGCCCGGCTCTCGCCCAGAACCGATCAGCTGATCTTCGTCGGCGACCTGGTCGCCAAGGGGCCCGACTCGCGCGGGGTGGTGAAGCTGGCGCGGAAGTGGAAGGCGAAGAGCGTCCGGGGCAACCACGACGCGCACGTGCTGCTGTACCGGCGGGGCAAGGCCTCCGAGATGAGGAACCACCACCTCGAGGTGGCGAAGTCGCTCGACGAGGCCGACTGGAAGTACCTCGAGGCGATGCCGCTGTGGCTGCGGTTGCCGGGGATCATCGTCGTCCACGCGGGCCTGGTTCCGGGGATTCCGCTCGAGGCGCAGGAAGAGGACTCGCTGCTCAACATGCGCTCGCTCACTCCGAACGGGAAGAAGTGGAGCAAGCGGATCGAAGGGGGCGAGCCGTGGGCCAGCAAGTGGCCCGGCCCCGAGCGGGTGGTGTTCGGCCACGACGCGGTGCGGGGGCTGCAGCAGTACCCCCACGCGCTCGGCCTCGACACCGGCTGCGTCTACGGGAAGAAGCTCACCGCGCTGCTGCTGCCGGCCAACCAGCTGATCTCGGTGCCCTCGCAGAAGGCGTGGTCGCCCGTCGACGACTGAGCCCACTGTTTGGTAGGTGGGCGGTATGGACCGTTCCGCCGCCGACGAACTGCTGACTGGCAACCCGCTCGTCCCCTGCATCGAGGGAGCGGTCGCCTACGCCCGCGAGCTCGAGCGCACCCTGCTCGACGCCGAGATCCCCGCGCTGCTCGCCAAGCCGCCCAGCAAGGCGTGCTGTGGCTCGGGCGGCGGCTGCGGCTGTGGAGCCAAGGTCCAGGTGATGGTGCGGGAAGCGGATCTGCCGCGCGTCGCCGAGCTGTTCCGCGACGAGTGGATGCAGGCGGTCGAGCGGGAAGGGACGATCGAAGGGATGAAGCTGGTCCCGATGAAGGTGGACGGCGCGGTGCTCGACCCGGCCGCCGATCCCCCGTGCCCCGCCTGCGGAACCGCCGCGCCGCTGGTCGAAGGGGCCTGCAGCGACTGCGGCCTGCAGCTCGACAACTGAAGCAGGAGTCACTCCACCGCGGTCGGCGCCCACTTGCGCTGCTGCCGGATCTTCCTCAGCAGCGCCGCGCCCGCCGCCTGCTCGCCCACGCTCCTGGTCAGGTTCACCGCGCGGGTGAGGTGCGGCTCGGCGAACCGGCCGAGGGCGAGGAACTTCGCTTCCGCCGCGCCCGCGGTCGGCGACTGCGCCAGCTCGGTCAGCCAGGAAGCCAGCGCGCGCTCGTGCGCCGGGGTGAGCAGCTCGACCCGGATCACCATGCTCCGGCGCACCACGCTGGGCGGCGGCGAGATCTTCAGCGGGATCACCTGGTCCGTCACCGACTGCGGCAACAGGTAGAGCGCCCGGATGCCGGGGGTGAGGAAGTAGCCGCGCTCCCAGGTGTCGACCATCGCCTTCGCCTCGTCGGCGAACAGCCCGTCGGCGATCAGCACCGCGGTCAGCCGCGCCTTCAGCGCCTGGACGAACTCGGGCAGCGACTGGCTCGGCTCGGGGATCTTCCCCGCCACCCCCGCCCCGCCCGCGACCGGGCCCAGCTCGCTGAAGCCCGCCCCGGCCGCCGTCACCTGGATCAGAAACACCGCGGCGATCTTCTCCTCGCCGACCGGGTTGGCGAACGCGGCCTGGTCCTCCTGCACGGTGGTGACCAGCGGCAGCTCGAAGTTGCCCAGCCCCCGGTAGAACAGGAACTTCTCTCGCTGGCTTCCGACCGCCAGGGTGTTGGCGGCGACATTCCGCGCGAAGCCCCAGGTGGAGTGGGTCAGCGGGCCGGCCAGCGCGGGCGCCTGCTCCGGCCCGAGCACGTCGAACGTTCCCCAGTCGAGGCTGCCGCCCTTCAGCGGCTCGTTGAAGCGCTCGCACTCCACCCAGTCGGTGAGGCTCCCCGTCCGGTACAGATCCACCGGCGTGGTTCCGCCGTGCCAGAACAACGGCGGGCTCATCTGCTGCACGAATGGAAACCACTGGGTCAGCATCCCGTTGGGGAAGTCGACCCGGGCGGAGACCTTCATCGGCCCCGGCGAGTAGAAGTAGGTGACGGGCGTCTCCATCTTCTGGCCGATTGATTGGACCAGGCTCGGCGTCGCCTGGGCCTGGGCCAGCCGGTCGGCGACGAACGGCGGCAGATCCTCTTCCTCGTGGTGCAGCCCGGGCAGCAGCGCGCCGTCGCTGCCCACCACGCTGGTCAGCGTGCCCCACTCGTGGACCACGAAGCCCTGCGCCGGCTCGTAGCGCGGCGAGGAGACCCGCGGCTCCGGGCGTTGACCCTCGACCGGGCCGAAGAGGCCGTTGCGGCCACAGGAAGACAGCAGGCACCCGAAGGCAACGGCGGCGATCGCGACTCTCATTTGTGGAAACCCCTCGTACGAATTCTCCGGCCCTTCAGGTTGCTGGTATGCCGGGTGGC
>JAGSPQ010000948.1 GCA_018262385.1 Myxococcaceae bacterium
CGTCCACCGCACCATCTGCTCGAGCAGCGCCCGCCGCCCCGCCCACCCCTTGGGCTCGCCGGTGTAATGGCCGTGCACCTCGCCGGTGAAGGCGACTGCCCGCCCGGCGCCGCGGGGCCAGAACGCGACCACCGGGGCCTTGTTCTCGTCGTCGGTGCGCACCCCGACGCTGGCCTGCGAGCGCAGGTAGGTGAGGTTGTAGCCGCCCAGCCGGGTCAGCCCGGAGAACGGCAGCTTGCCGAGCAGCGCCAGGTCCGGCCCCACCACCAGCGGCGTGGCGGTGTCGATGAAGGTCGAGCGGGCGACCGCGATCGTCTCCTGGCTGAAGATGCGGGGCAGGCTGGTCACGTCCTCGGCGAAGTAGATCCGCCCGTTGCCGCGCTGGGCGATCTCCTCGAGCAGCGCCGCGTCGGGGTCGGCGCGGGTCCCCATCCCGATCACCGAGACGGTGACGTTCTTCTCCTTCAGCTCGGTGAGGGTGCGCTGGTAGTCGTCGGGGTTCTCCGAGTCGGCCGCGTCGGAGAACAGCAGCACGTGGCGGGTCGGCTTGTCGGACTTGAGGATCTCCTTCATCCCGGTGCGCAGGCCGACGCCGACGTAGATCCCTCCCCCGCCGGAGAAGCCGCGGGCCACTTTTCCCAGCGGCAGCCCGTCGGCCCCGCTCGACATCCCGAAGATCTCGTGCGGGTTGGTGTCGACCATGTGCACCGACGCTTCGTCCCGCTCGTTGAGCAACTGCAGCGCGCCGACCACCCCTTCCGCGGCCAGCTCCATCGTGGTGCGGCCGTCGGGGACCCGGACGCCCATCGAGCAGCTGCAGTCGAGGATGATGCTGATCGCCACCGCGGCCTTGCGCTGCTCCTCGCGCACCTCGAGCGAGACGGGCAGCACGTCTTCGATCGGCGACTTGCGGTAGCCGCCTTCGCCGAAGCTGTGCCGGCCGCCGGTCATCAGCAGCCCCCCGCCCGCCTCCTTCACGTACTGGGCGAGGACGTGGAGCCCGCTCTCCGACAGCCGCGAGGCCTCGACGTCTTCCAGCACCACCGCGCCGACCCCCTCGAGGCTCGCCATCGTCAGCGCGAAGGGCGCGGCCACCTGCAGCTGCAGCTCGGCGTCTTTCAGCGTGCGCGCGAGGGTGCCGTTGGGCTGGTCGGTCAGCAGCAGCACCCGGGGCGGACCTTCGATGCGGGTCAGCGCGCGGCCGACGTCGTTCTCGAGCACCCCGTCGCCCTTCGCCTCGACCTTCAGCTGGTAGCTGGCGAGGCCCGCCGCGTCGATCAGATCGCGGAACGTGACCACCGTGTCTCCGGCGCGCAGGGTGCGCTGCGCCTTCACCAGCGGCTTGCCGTTGCGCAGCAGGGTGAGCGTCGCCTCGGTGTTGGCGGTCGCGCGCAGGGTGGCGGCGAGCTGGAACGGCTCCTTCACCGCCACCTGGGGAGGCACCTCGAGGTGGGTGACCGCGACGTCGAGCCCGGTGTCCTCGCGGCCGATCCACCGGAAGTCGACCGGGACTCCGCGCGCGGCGAGGCGGCGGGCGGCGGCGCGGGCATCGAGGCCGGTGGCGCGCCCGTCGGAGAGCACCAGCACCCGGCCGGCGCGATCGTCGGCGAACAGCGCACTGGCGACATCGAGCGCGTCCGAGAGGTTGCTCGCCTCGGTGTCGAGCGCGGACTGGAAGCCTCCGAAGGCGCCGTCGGGGGTGAGCGCCATCTCGACCCGCGCGTCGCGGCCAAAGCTCACCACCCCGAGGCGATCCCCCGGGCGGCGCTGCGGCTCGAGCAGGCGAATCAGCTCTTCGGCCGAGGCCTCGCTGCGCGGAGGCATCGACTTGCTGCGGTCGACCACCACCACCACGTCGCTGCCGCCGCTCTTCCAGGTGACCTCGGGGCGGGCGAGCGCC
This sequence comes from Myxococcaceae bacterium, assembly GCA_018262385.1. Taxonomy (GTDB): domain Bacteria; phylum Myxococcota; class Myxococcia; order Myxococcales; family Myxococcaceae; genus JAGSPQ01. Next base: position 1,901 of record JAGSPQ010000948.1, read on the forward strand.
AGGCCGAGCACGAGCACCAGCGCGACCCGCAGGCCCATCGCCGGGCCGGTGAGCCGCGCGCCCCGCCACAGCCACAGGCCGAGGGGGAGCCACAGCAGCAGCGCCTGGGGATAGAGCAGGCTCATCCGGGCCTCGCCCGGCCTGGCGGAAGCGGAACCGCGGTGCGCGACTCGCGGGCGGTGAGCCAGAAGTCGACCAGCAGCAACAGCAGCAGCAGCGCCACCGGCCAGAGCGGCCGGGGGCGAGAGAGCGCGGTGGTGAGCGCCCCGGTGTCGGCGGTCGGCTCGAGCACGAACGGCCCGCGGGTGCGCAGATCCGACTCGCGGGGGTCGAGCGGGAGCACCGCCAGCGCGTCGAGCTCCTTGCCGTCCTTGAGCAGCGCCCAGCGTCCCGGGGTGGGCAGCGGGGGGAGCGCGACCGCTCCGGCGCCGAGCACCGGGCGATCTTTTCCGTCTGGCCCGCGAAGGCTCCACTTCGCGCCCGGCTCGGTGACGACCGGGACCTCTTCGCCGAGCATCAGGTGGCGGCGCGGCAGGCCCGGCGATCGCAGCCGCGCGCGCTGGACGATGTTGCCCAGCAGCACCGGCCACCCGGGGGTTCGCTGGAGGTTGCTGCGCGACAGCTCGAGGTTGAGGTGCAGCGCCCCGTCGTCTTCCTCCGACAGCAGCACCGCCTCCCCGGCAGTCACCAGCGCGCGGCCAGGAGGGTTGTCGCCCACCGTCCACACCACGCCAGCCAGCTGGACGTCATCGAGCAGCGGATCGCCCTTCTGGGTGAAG
>JAGSPQ010000949.1 GCA_018262385.1 Myxococcaceae bacterium
TTCTCGGCGGCGATCCGCTCGACCAGCTCGCGCACGTCCTGCAGCAGCGGCTGGAACTCGGAAGGCGGGCCACCGCCCTTGATCAGCCGGCGCAGCTCGTTGCTCCAGCCCCGCCAGGAAAGCCGGGCGGCGATCACGGTGATCACCGAGGCCGCGACGGCGAGGATCGCGAACGCCAGCAGCAGGAACTCGTCGGTCTTCGCCTCGCGCCGGGCGACGAAGCTCATGTCGTGGACCAGCACCACGAAGCCGGACACCTGGCCTTCATCGGTGAGCGGGGTCGCGCTGACGTGCACTTCCCCGCCCGGCAGGATCGCCTTGGTGTTCCAGGGCACCCACGCGTTCGGCGGGGCGTCGGTGGCCGGGCGTACCGAACCGCCGATCTTCACGCAGCCGAACTGGTCGGGGAACTCGCGCGTCCGCGCCAGCAGCCGCAGGTCGCGGTCGCACGCCGCGGCAGAGAGGATCCGCTCGTCGCGGGTCAACTCGGTCAGCAGCGCCTCGAGCGCCCGGCCCCCGTCGACCTGCCAATGCATCAGCAGCGCCTGCCGCGCCCCGCTGACCGCCAACTTTGCGCGCAAATCGAGGTCCCGCTCGAACCAGTTGCGCGTGGTGTTGTTGAGCAGCGCCGACGCGCCCAGCGTGAGCAGGCCGAGCCCGATTACCAGCACGACCACGAACTTCAGCGCGCGCGACACCAGCTCCATCTAGACTTAAATTGATTGGTGTAGCAAATGATTCCAGTTACCGTTCTTTTCATGCGGCTCGAAGATCTCGGACTCGTCGGAAACTGCCAGTTCTCGGCATTGATCGACCGGAAAGGCTCGGTGGTCTGGTGCTGCCTGCCCCGGTTCGATTCCGAGCCGGTCTTCTCCACCCTGCTCGACAAGGCAGCCGGCGGCCAGTTCCGGATCGGAACGCCCGACGTCACCACCGGGAAACAGCGTTACCTCGACAACACCAACGTGCTCGAGACCACGTTCGAGTCGGAAGACGGCAGCTTCCGGGTGCTCGATTTCGCCCCCCGCTTCGTCCAGAACAACCGGACCTTCCGCCCGACCCAGTTGGTGCGGATCGTCGAGCCGATTCGCGGCACGCCGCGGGTCTCGGTGCTGGTGGATCCGAAGCTGGGCTGGTCGAAGGACACCCCCCAGCGCAGCCAGGGCTCGCACCACCTGCGCTACGACGGGTTTCCCAGCCCGGTGCGGCTGAGCACCGACATCCCGCTCTCGTACCTCGAGGGTCAGCCGTTCGTGCTCTCCGAGCGCAAGCACTTCGTCTTCAGCTACGGGGCGGCGGTCGAAGAGTCGCTGCCGGCGCTGTGCGCCCGGTTCCTCGACGAGACGGTGCGGTACTGGGGGCTGTGGGTGAAGGACTGCGACGTGCCTCCGCAGTTCCAGCAGGAAGTGATCCGCTCGGCGCTGGTGCTCAAGCTGCACTGCTACGAGGACACCGGCGCGATCGTCGCCGCGATGACCACCTCGATCCCCGAGTCGCCCGGCAGCGGGCGGACCTGGGACTACCGGTATTGCTGGCTGCGGGACGCCTACTACGCGCTGGGCGCCTTCCGGATGCTCGGCCGGTTCGAGGAACGCGAGAGCTTCGTCAGCTACCTGCTGAACATCGCCGCCTCGGATCCCGAGCTGGGCTTGAACCCGCTCTACCGAATCGACGGCAGCCTCGACCTGGAGGAACAGATCCTCGAGCACTGGCCGGGCTTCAACGGGGAAGGCCCGGTGCGGGTGGGCAACGGCGCGGCCAAGCACAAGCAACACGACATCTTCGGCGAGATGGTGCTCGCGCTCACCCCCGTCTTCCTCGACGACCGGTTCAAGGCCGAGCGGTCGGCCGACGCGCTGGGGCTGCTCGAGCGGCTGACCCGCCGGGCGATCGCGGTGGCCGGCACGCCGGACGCGGGGATCTGGGAGTACCGCACCGCATGGGAGCCGCAGACCTTCTCGAGCCTGATGTCGTGGGCGGCGGCCGATCGGATGGCGAAGGTGGCGGCGCGGCACCTGCCGGGCAAGGAGCGCGAGTTTCGCGAGGCGGCGACGGCGATCAGCGAGCAGGTGATCGCCCGGTCGTGGAACGCCGAGCTGGGGGCGTTCGCCGGCACCTACGGCGGCCAGAACCTCGATGCCTCGCTGCTGGAGCTGGCCACCTTGCGGATGTTCTCCCCCGAGGACCCGCGGCTGCGCAGCACCGTCGACGCGATCTGGAAGGGGCTGGGCCACGAGGGCTGGTTGTTCCGCTACCGGCTCGACGACGGGTTCGGGCGGCCGACGGTGGCGTTCGTGATCTGCACCTTCTGGCTGGTCGAGGCGCTGGCGGTGATCGGCCGGCGGAAGGAGGCCAGCGAGGTGCTGGCCCACATTCACGCCGCGATGTCCCCGCTGGGGCTGATGTCCGAGGACATCGAGACCGCCAACCGGAGGATGTGGGGGAACTTCCCCCAGGCCTACTCGCACGTCGGGCTGATTCGCGCCGCCTTCGCCGCGTCCCCCGGCTGGGAAGAGATCCTCTGAAACTTGGGAACGGCGCGGGGCTCAGATCGCGAGCATAGTGGGGACATGATCCGTGGACTGAGGGTGGCGGTCGCGGTCGCGCTCGCGCTCGCGCTGGCGGGCTGCAAGAGCGACGAGGTGAAGTCGGCCGCCCACCAGCTGTCGTGGAAGCC
>JAGSPQ010000161.1 GCA_018262385.1 Myxococcaceae bacterium
GCAGAGGAGTCAGTCCGACCGGCTGCACCGCGTATGAGCCGAACAACTCGATCGCGACCGCGACCCTGCTCAGCCCCGGCACCTATCCGCAGCTCGAGATCTGCGGCACCACCGAGCTCGACATCTTCAAGGTCCAGATCCCGGCGATGAGCGTCCTCACCACCAGCATCAAGTTCGTGAACGCCACCGGCAACCTCGATCTCTACCTCGGTGACGGCACGGTCGACGCGCAGGGCTACCTCAACACCCTCGACGCCTCGTCGACGACCACGTTCAACGAGGAGGAAGTCCTCAACCTCCCGTTCGCCACGGCGACCACCGTCTACGTGATCGTCGACGGGGCCGCGGGCGCGGTGGGCAAGTACGATCTGAAGATCACCGTCACTCCGGGCGTCACCGACCGCGACTGCTTCGCGTCCTGCAAGATGATGACGCAGATGACCGGCGCGACCGCGTGGGGAACCGCGCAGGCGAACACCGATGGCTACTTCATGGTCACGCCGTCGAAGTACGCGTGGGGCCGCAAGGACCTGGTCGGGCTGCTCAAGTACGCGACCGACTCGGTGCAGGTCCGCTTCCCGGGCACGGCGAACGACGCGGTCGCCGTCTCGGACATCTGCCAGGCCGACGGCCTCACCCCCGGCACCGACGTGGGCAGCCCGCGGCACCCGACCACCACCCACGTGCGCGGCAACGACGTCGACGTCGCGTACTTCCAGAACGACGGCAAATCGAACTACCAGATCATCTGCGGGCCCGGCACCGACACCAACGGCAACGGCTCGGGCGGCACCTACAACGACGGCCAGTTCTGCACGACCAACACCAACGTCGTCGACATCGCGCGCGAGGTGTTCTTCCTCGCCAAGCTCGCCGAGTCGCCCGACTTCCGGGTGGTCGGCGTCGATCAGACGCTGGCGGCCCCGTTCAGGGCCCAGGCGCTGACGCTCTACAACGCAGGGGAGATCGGAGTGCGGCAGTACCGGCGCATCACCGAAGGCCTCGGCTTCGGAGCGGCAGGCGGGTGGCAGTACCACCACCACCACATCCACCTGAGCCTCTACGAGTAGCGCTCAGCCTTCGATCTTCAGCTGCTCGACGATCTCGGCGATCGGCCGGCCGCTGAAGTTCTCGCGCGCCTGCTCGGTGGTGGTGAACGAGCGGGTCTTCATCCGGTCGATGTAGAGCGTTCCGTTGAGGTGATCCACCTCGTGCTGGAGGATTCGCGCCGGCCAGCCGGTCACCCGCCACACCTGCAGCTTGCCCTGCTCGTCGAGCCCCGACACCTCGACCTCGTGGGCGCGCTCGACCAGCGCGGCGTACCCGGCCACGCTCAGGCACCCTTCGAAGAAGAGCTCGGTCTGCTCGCCGATCAACCGCAGCGTGGGGTTGATGAACACCCGGGTCGGAAACGGCACCCGGCCGCGCTCGGCCCGCTCTTTCTCGCTCGTGCCGGAGATCCGCTCCTCGTCGTCCTCGAGCACGATCACCCGCCAGGGGATCCCGATCTGCGGGGCGGCGAGCCCGACTCCCGGCGCCGCGCGCATCGTCGCGATCATCGTCGCGAGCAGCGACTGGAACTCGGGGCTGCTGATCCGCTCGGGGGCCACTTCGATCGCTCGGGCCCGCAGCACCGGCGCTCCGGTCTGGACGATGGGAGGCAACTCGATCGAACTCATTTCCGCCTCTTCCAATAACGCCCCCGCGCGGAGAGCGCCGAGAAGCGGGCCGCTGGCCCGCATCCATCACCGGTTCCTCGGCTGCAACCAACGGTCTGCGCCATCTTCAAGGCGTGCTCGCTCAGGGCACAGAAAGTGCCCCTTCGCTCCGCGCCACCTTGAAGTTGTCTGCAGCCTGCTGGTTTCGCTCGAGTGACCGGTGACGGATGCGGGCTAGATCCCTGCCTGGAACTCGTCCAGGTGGTAGCTGGCGGTGAAGTCGTGGAGCGAACGGTTGCTCGACGGCGGCACCTTCAGGCCGAAGTTGTTGAAGAACAGCGTCTCGCCCTTCGACACCGCGACCTCGAACCGCGCCTGCGCGCTCTCTTTGGCCTTCGCGCCTTTTGCGGCGGTGGAAGGGAGGAAGCCCGGCAGCGAGAAGAGCCGCTCGAGATCGCGCGGGGTCTTGCACTCCGCGCCGCGCAGCTTGCCGTCCTGCCCGACCAGCACCTGCTTCTTCTGCACCGGCTCCGAGCCGTCCTTCGACTTCAGGCCGACCTCGAACAGCAGGCCTTCCTTGGTGACGACGCCCTTCTTCGCGACCAGCGGCTCGTACTCGGCCATCGGCTTCTTCGGCTCGAACAGCGCCGGCGCTGCGTCGAGGAACGAGATGATCTTCCACGGCTCGCCCTTGAGCTCGATCTCGGTCTTGCCGCCGCCGAACAGCGCGCCGACGTCCTTCTGGAGCTTGCCCAGCTCGACGTGGGACTTCGGGTCGGGCTTGAGCGCCTCGTTCACCGCCAGCGCGCGGGCGACGGCGAACGCGTCGTTGACCTGCGAGGTGGATCCGGGAGCCACGACCGGCGCCGCCGGAGAAGCCGGCGCGGCCTGGGCCACCGGAGCGGCCTCCATCGCCCGCTGCATCTCCTGAATCTGGCGAACCCGATCCGCTGGGCTCTTGATCTCGGCGCCACCGACAGGAGCCGTCTTCCGATTCGCGTTGTCGTCGTTCACGCAGGGCAATTTCGCAGCGCGGTGGACCCGATGCAAGCCGCGTCGAAATGGCAGACACTGCCCGGCCTCATGCGACGCGCCCGGTGGGTGAGCCTCTTCGTGGTCCTCTCGGCAATGGGGTACCTGCTGCTGTGGCCCAGCCCGATCGACCCACGCGCGTGGGAGCCGCCGCCGGCGATGCCGATGACCGGGCCTTTTGCGCTCAATCAGCGGCTCGCGGCGGTCGAGTGGTGGGCGAAGCAGTTGATCGGCCCCGAGGCGATCACCATCGACGCGAAAGGCCGGGTGGTCAGCGGGCTGCGCGATGGCCGGGTGGTGCGGCTCGAGGTGGGAAGCGACGCGCCCGAGGTGCTGGTGGACACCGGAGGGCGCCCGCTCGGGCTCGCCTACCACCCCGACGGACGGCTGATCATCTGCGACGCCCACAAGGGGCTGCTCGCGCTCGACTCGAACGGGAAGCTTCTGACCCTCGCCACCGGCGAGGGCGGCGTTCCGTTCGCGTTCGCCGACGATCTCGACATCGATCCGCAGGGGGTCATCTATTTCAGCGACGCCTCGGCGCGGTTCTCGATCGAGCACTTCACCGAGGATCTGCTCGAGCACCAGACCACCGGACGGCTGCTCAAGTACGACCCGGCGACGAAGCAGGTGACCCGGATCGCCGACGGCTTTTCGTTCGCCAACGGCGTCGCGCTCGGCCCCGACGCGCAGTGGTTGGTGGTGGCCGAGATGGGCACCTACCGGCTGTGGAAGATCTGGCTCAAGGGCGAGCAGGCGGGGAAGAAAGAGCTGTTCGCCGACCTGCCGGGCTTCCCCGACAACGTGCGCTACTCGAAGAGCCGGCGGGTGTTCTGGATCGCGATCGGTTCGCCGCGCAACCCGCTGGTCGATGCGCTGGCGGGCGCTCCGTTGATGCGCCAGGTGATCACCCGCCTGCCCAGGGCGGTGCAGCCCGCCGCCGAGCGGCACGCGTTCGTGATCGCGGTGGACGAGCACGGGAAGGTGGTCGAGAGCCTCCAGCACCGCGCGCCCGACAGCTACTCGCCGATCGCTTCGGCGTTCGAGCACGACGGCTGGCTGTACCTGGGCAGCTTCATTCGGGAGGGCGTGGCGCGGGTTCGGCTTCCTTGATCGCCGCCTCGCTTCCGGACGGGGCCTCTATACTGGCCGCACCGATGCGCTCGCGCTTGCTGGTGGTGCTGCTGGGTTTGTCTCTCGCGGTGGGGTGCACCCCGCGGATTCGTCTCAACTGGTCGCAGCCGCCCCGACTGGTGATCCCGCTCGAGCAGCCGATGGTCCTCGACGTGGAGGCCGACGGCGCCGCCCCGACCGAGCACAACGTGATCGACGCGATCGTCGATGTCAGCCAGGGGCAGGTGCTCAACAAGTGGCTGGCGGTGCTGCCGGTGCGCACTGAGCTGAACCTGCTGCTGCGGCATGCCGGGCACCAGGTGGTCGAGCCGCAGACCGCGGCGGTGACGGTGCGCGTTCGTCCGACCCGGTGGTCGTTTCACTTGAACAAGAATCGCTCGGGGAGCGGCCGGCTCGAGGCACGCATCGAGGTGTTCGACCCGAACGGCCAGCCGTTGTTCTCCGATGACTACTGGGCGACCGGAGGCGGCGTCGAGCCGGAGGCGATGGCCCGATCGTCGCGCGCGCTCGCCGGAGCGTTCTTGCGCACGCTGCAGCCGACGCGGATCTCGGCGGTGGTCGAGCTCGACGACAGCGATCCGATCACCGAGCCCGGGATCGCGCTGTGCGAAGACGGGAACTTCGAGGCGGCCTACCTGGCGTTCTCCGAGGCGGCCACCCGCGCGCCGAAGTCCGCGCCGGTGCTCTACGACCTGGCGGTGCTCGCCGAGGCCCGCGGGGACTACGACCTCGCCGAGTCGATGCTCACCCGCGCCACTGGCCTCGAGCCGAAGGAGCTCTATTTCTCGGCGCTCGAGCGGGTGCGGCGGGTCCGGAAGGACTCCGCTCCGGTGGCCACGCCCTGACGGCTCGCCACCTCGCGCCGATCGCGTTGCGCTCCCTGCCCGTGGGGACGTCGACTCCGATGACGTCGCGTTTGAGTTCTACGCATTCGACGGAAAAGAGCCGAGCGCGTTCCTCGTTGCCAAGTCGAGGCCTTGCGAACCTGCGGTCAAGGGCCAGTCGGGCTCGGCCCCGCGGGAGAGACAGAGGGCCGGGAAGCTAGAGGACGTCCTTGCGCAGGAAGTTCATCGTCGCCCACGGCTCGGCCGCGACGGCCGCGAGCGCGCCGCCCATCATCGCGCCGACCACTCCGACCGAGGCGACGTCGCTGCCGCCGAAGAAGAGGCCGGGCACCGGCGAGCGCGGCTTGAGCCACCGGTTGGCGAAGCGCGCCGGGGTGGGCTCGATTCCGTAGATCGAGCCGGAGGTCGGGCGGACGAAGTGCTCGGTGGTGACCGGCGTCGACAGCTCGGCGTAGTCCACCATTCCCTTCAGGCCCGGCATCTTCTCGTACAGCTGGGCGAGCAGGCGATCGCGCATCCGCTGCTTGAAGCTCTCGTAGTCGTCGCCCCGGCGGCGCCAGCGCTGCTCGCGCCAGGGGGCGAACACTTCCCAGGGCACGAAGGTGACCACCTCTCCGGTGTGCCGATCGGGCGTGGCGTGGAGCGGATCCTTGAGCGACGGGAAGCTGACGTAGAGCACCGGCGCGGCGGGCAGCGCTCCGGTCGCAGTCACCCTCCAGGCGTCGTCTTCGCTGTCCCAGACTTCGTAGAACCACTGGTTGGCCGGGCCGGCTCCGGCGCGGCGGATGTCGCCCTTGAAGCCGAGGTAGAGGCAGACGTGGGCCGACGCGGGCCGCAGCTGTTCGAACGAGCGGGCCCAGGCGCTCTGGCGGTAGGGCTCGGGAAGCAGGGTGCGGACGGTGGAGAGGACTCCGGCGGCGCTGATGATCGTCGGCGCGCGCAGCTGCTCGCCACCCTTCAGCCGCACCCCGACCGCCCGGCCGTTCTCGATCAGGATCTGCTCGACGTCCGCCATGATCCGCGTCCACCCGCCGCTGGCCGCGACGGTGTCGAGCAGGGTGTTGGCGATCTGCTGTGAGCCGCCGACCGGGTAGTAGCCGCCCCAGAGGAAGTGCTTCACCACCAACGCCTGCATCGCGAACGCCGAGCGGCTGGGGGTCGAGCCGTAGTAGCCCCACTGGGCGGAGAACAGGGTGCGCAGCTTCGGGTCGGTGGTGAGATCCTCGATCACCTTCCGGGTGGTGGCGCGCAGGTGGGGCTGCACCCCGGCGGCGAGCACCCGCTGGGCCGGCTCGCTGACCCGCAACGGCAGCACGCGCGAGAAGTAGTAGCCGCGCATGCCGGCCGAGATGCTCTTGGCGAGCCCGAGGTAGCGATCGATCGCGGCGCCTTCGCGGGGGAACGCGGCGAGCAGGTTCTCGCGGAACTGGCCGGGGTTGTCGGGGAAGTCGATCTGCATTCCGCCCGGGAAATGAAACGCGTCGTAGACGGGCCCGAGCGGCGCCCACTGAAGCTTGCCGTCGGTGATCGCGCGGAGCAGCCGGCCGGGCATGCTTCGCACCGTCACCTCTCCGACCGCGTGCACCCCGACGTCCCAGCGGTAGTTCTTCCGGGTGAAGGTGTGAGTGAAGCCGCCGGGGACGTAGTGCTGCTCGAGCACGCAGATCCGCATTCCGGTCTTTGCGAGCAGGGCCGCGGCGGTCATTCCTCCGATGCCCGAGCCGATCACGATCGCGTCGAACGGGCCTCCCTTCGCGTCGCGGCTCCAGGAACGGGCGTCTCGAGTGGTCACGGGCGCGATCTACTCTCAACCCGCCAATGAGCGGGGTTAACTTCGCGCCACCCATGCGCCTGACCACGGATGCGGGAAGGCTCGCAGCGGGGGGCCGGTGGTTGCAAGATGCGCCGGCCGTGTTGCTGGCCACCTCGGAGATCTGATGCCACGTGCGCACCACCCTGAAATTCCCTACGTGAAAGGCGCTGTCGACGGCAGCCTCTCGCAACACGACTTCGTCCAGACGCAGGTGCAGTTCTTCTTCGCGGTGGAGGCGTATCCGCAATACCTCTCGCAGCTGGCGGCGCGCTCGAAGTCGCCCGGGGCGCGGCGGGTGCTGGAGGAGAACGTGAGGGATGAGGAAGGGGAAGGGCGCTCGGCGCAGTCGCATGCGCACACCTTCCGTGGGTTGCTCGAGAAGCTCGGGGTGACAGCGGCCGAGACGGACGCGACGCCGAAGTGGGCGTGCGTCGAGGCGTTCAATGCCGGGGTGCGGGAGGCATGCACCGCGGGTCCGGAGGAGCTGGGGCTGGCGACCGTCGCCGCGATCGAGGACCTGTTCACCGCGATCTCGCGCGACCTGGGTGGAGCGATCGTCAAGCGCGGCTGGCTCGCCCGGGAGGAGGTCGTTCATTACAACGTGCACGAGGAGCTCGATCGCGTGCATGCGGATGCGCTGTACCGGGAGCTCGATGCCGCGAAAGGCGAGGGGGTCGAGCGCACCGTCACGAAAGGACTCGAGGGGGGCGTGACGCTGATGTCTGAGCTCTACGCCGGGCTGCTCCGCGGGCGCTGAGGATCGAGGTCGTAGGGGGGGAGGTGTCGGGGGGGAGGTGTCAGAGACCTCGTACGCTCGGAGCGGTGTCTCCGGGGGGGAGGTGTCAGAGACCTCGTACGGGAAAAGACGTGGC
>JAGSPQ010000950.1 GCA_018262385.1 Myxococcaceae bacterium
CTACTTCGCGGCATGACCTTCCATTGCTCCTTCAGGGCGCGACCCGCAGACGACAGCTTCGCCGCGGGCGCGCCCGAAGCCCTCAGCTTGCGCGAGGCAGTGCCGGTCTGGCTGCGGATCGGGCTGCTGAGCTTCGGCGGTCCCGCCGGGCAGATCGCGATGATGCACCGCGAGCTGGTCGAGAAGCGAAAGTGGATCTCGGAAGCGCGCTTCCTCCACGCGCTCAACTTCTGCACCCTGCTGCCCGGGCCGGAAGCGACCCAGCTGGCCACCTACATCGGGTGGCTGCTGCACCGCACGGTGGGCGGGCTGGTCGCCGGGACCCTGTTCGTGCTCCCGGGCGCGGTGCTGATGCTGGCCCTCGCCGCCGCGTACGTGACGTTCCACCAGGTGCCGGCGGTGGAGGCGATCTTCTTCGGCATCAAGGCGGCGGTGCTGGCGGTGGTGGTCGAGGCAGTGGTGCGAATCGGCAAGCGGGCGCTGAAGACACCTGCCGCGGTGGCGATCGCCGCGCTCGCCTTCCTCGCGCTGTTCGTCTTCTCGGCGCCCTTTCCCCTCGTGATCGCCGCCGCCGCGCTCGCCGGATCGCTCGGAGTCCGGCTCCACCCCAGCGCCGCCGCCGGCCCGCTCGCCGTCGAGGTCCCGTCCTCGCTGATCGATCGGCTCTTCGAGCGGGGGCAGCTCGAGCACACCCGGCCCAACGGGCGGCGCACCCTGCGCACCGCGGCGCTCTGGTTGGCGCTGTGGGCGGCGCCGGTGGTCGCGCTGCTGGTCTGGAGGGGACCTGCCGACGTGCTTACCCGCGAAGGCCTCTTCTTCAGCCAGGCGGCGGTGGTGACGTTCGGCGGGGCCTACGCGGTGCTCGCCTGGGTCACCCAGGAAGCGGTGGTCACCTTCGGCTGGCTCACGCCGAGCGAGATGCTCGACGGGCTGGGCCTGGCCGAGACCACTCCCGGGCCGCTGATCCTGGTGCTGCAGTTCGTCGGCTTCGTCGCCGCGCACCGCAACCCGGCCGGGCTGCCTGCGCTGCTCGCGGGGACCCTGGGCGCGGCGATCACCTTGTGGGTCACCTTCGTCCCCTGCTTCCTCTGGATCTTCGTCTTCGCGCCCTACGTCGAGGCGGTGCGTGGCAACCCGCGCCTTTCCGCCGCGCTGGCGGCGATCACCGCGGCGGTGGTGGGGGTGATCTTGAACCTCTCGGTCTTCTTCGCCCTCCACGTGCTGTTCGCGAAGGTCGAGCCCTTTGAGTGGGGCGTGGTGCGGCTGCCGGTTCCGGACCTGGCCTCGCTCGAGCTGCGCGCGGCCGGGATCTCGGCGGTCGCCTTCGCGATGCTCTTCGGCCTCAAGCAGAGCCTGGGCCGGACGCTGGTGCTCTGCGCGGGGCTCGGCGCCGCACTGCGGCTGCTCGGGTGAGAGTCACCGCCGCCCAGGCCCGCCGGCTGCTGCTCGACGCGCAGGGACTGTGCGACGACCCGGCGCGCCGCGCGACCCCGGCCCGGGTGCTGGAGGTCATCTGCCGGCTCGGCTTCGTCCAGCTCGACTCGATTCAGCGCATCGAGCGCGCCCACCACCTGATCCTCGGCGCGCGGCTCGATCACTACCGGCCGGCGACGCTCCACCACCTGGCATTCGAGCAGCGCGCCCTGTTCGAGCACTGGACCCACGACGCGTCGCTGATCCCCACCTCGCTCTACCCGCTGTGGAAGCCCCGCTTCGTCCGGTGGGAAAAACGGCTGCGCGCCTCGAAGTGGTTCACCCGCCGGCTCGGCACCGGCGCCCGCGCCACCCGGGCGATCGACAAGGTGCTCGCGCGGATCCGAAGCGAAGGGCCGACCCGGGCGCGCGACTTCGATCGCGGAGATCACGGCCGCGCCACCGGCTGGTGGGACTGGACGCCCGAGAAGACCGCGCTCGAGTTTCTCTGGCACACCGGCACCGTCGCGATCACCACCCGGGAAGGGTTCGAGAAGGTCTACGACCTCGCCGAGCGGGTGCTGCCGAAGGCCCACGCAGCGCCCCACCCGGATCCTCAGGCGCACCTCGACTGGGCCGGGCGATCGGCCCTCGAGCGGCTGGGCGTCGCCACCCCCAATGAGCTGGCCGCCTTCTGGGGAGCCACCTCGCTGAGCGAAGCCGCCCTGTGGGCGAAGGCCGCCACCCAGCGGGGAGAGCTGGTGATCGTCGACGCCCAGGCCGAAGGTGGCAGCTCCCGGCCGGCGTACGCCTTCGCCGACTGGAGGCAGCGCCTCGAGCGCACCCGGGACGCCCCCGACCGGCTGCGGGTGCTGGCGCCGTTCGATCCGCTGATTCGCGACCGCAAGCGCCTGCAGCGGCTGTTCGGCTTCGACTACCGCTTCGAGGCCTTCGTGCCCGCTCCGAAGCGCAGGTGGGGCTACTACGTGCTGCCGATCCTCGAGGGCGAGCGGCTGATCGGCCGGGTCGACCCGCGCTTCGATCGGGCGCGCGGCGCGGTGGAGATCGAGGGCCTGTGGTGGGAGCGCGGGATCAAGCCGACCCGGGCCCGGCGGCGAGCGCTGGACGAAGCGCTCGGCCGGATCCGCGCGCGTCAGGTGGGAGAAGCGAGCAGCGCGTAGCCTTCGCCGGTGAGCTCGACGGTCGCCTGACCGACGAACACCCGAACCCGCGGCGAGACCTGGCCGTACCAACCGACCA
>JAGSPQ010000951.1 GCA_018262385.1 Myxococcaceae bacterium
CGCGGCTACATCCTCTCGATCGGGATGCTGCCCGAGCAGATGCTGCGGCGCGGGCGCCGGCGGGTGGAAGAAGAGATCATCCGCGGGGTGGACCTCGCCCGGGCGCTGGGCGCGCGGGTGGTGGGGCTGGGGGGCTTCACGACGCCCTACAGCCGGCGAGGGCAGGCGGTGGTGGGCCGTGGCCCGGCGATCACCACCGGCAACGCGCTCACCGCGGGGATGGCGTTCGCGGCGACGCGCCGGGTGGCCGAGCGGCGCGACCTCTCGCTCGACGAGGCAGAGGTGGCGATCGTCGGGGCCCGGGGCTCGGTTGGGGCGCTGTGTGCCCGGCTGATGGCGCGGGCTCGGCCGCGCAAGCTGCTCTTGGTGGGGAACCCGGCGAGCGGCACGGCCTCGCTCAGAGCGCTGGCCGACACGCTCGAGTGCGATCCGGAGACGATCGAGATCACCACCGAGCTGCGCAAGCTCAGCCGCAGCCAGGTGGTGATCGCGGCGACCGGAGCGGCACGGCCGGTGCTGGATGGCGCCGTGCTGAGCGCGGGGACGATCGTCTGCGACGTGGCGCGTCCGCCCGATGCGTCGCCGCGGGTCCGCGCGCGCCGGGATCTGACGGTGATCGACGGGGGCCTGGTCGCCCTGCCCGATCGCTCGGCGCGGTTCGGCCCGGGGAACCTGCAGGGCTTGCCGCCGGGGATTCAGCTCGCCTGCCTGTCGGAGACGATCCTGCTCGCGCTCGAGGGCGACACCCGGGATCGCGGAATCGGCGACGACGTCAGCCTCGCCGAGGTGGACGAGATCCTCGCGCTGGCCGACCGCCACGGCTTCCGCCTCGCCGAGCCGGCGCTGGACGCGCTCGATGTCCGGCTCGAGTCATACGGAGTGGCGTCATGACCACCGAGTTGATGCGGGCGGCCCACCGCTTTCGCGACGCGTACCACGCGCGGGCGGACCTGGTTTCCGAGCAGGGCGACTGGAGCCGGACGATCGCGCTGGTCGCGATGGACACCGGCGACGCAGTCGCGGTCCGGATCGCCGCGGGCCGGATCGTGGAATGCCTCGATCGCTCCACCACCGGCGACGTGGTGATCACCGCCGACGCGAAGACGCTGTGCGACATCCTCGAGCTGCGCCAGAGCCCGAACGCGCCGTACCTGTTCGGCGACCTCGTGGTCCGCGGACCCGAGGCCGACTTCCTGCGCCTCGACTACCTCGCGACCCGGCTGTGCCCGGAATGAAGGTCCGAGCTCTCATCGCGACGGGCTGCGGGACGGCGATCGCGTGCGTCTGCGCGATCGGGCTCTTCCAGATCGAGCAGAGCGTGGGCGGGCTGTGGGCGATCGCGGCGGTGCTGATCGCGGGTGCACTCTGCGCGGCGCTGGCGCGGGTGTTCAGCCGGCTGTCGACGGTGGTACCCAGCGGCGCGGGCCTGCTGGCGTACCTCTCGCGGGGCCTGGGCCGCCGCGCCGGGCTGGCGATCGCGATCCCGTACCTGCTGCTGACCCTCTTCCTGGTCGGGGTGGAGGCGACGATCGTCGGCACCCTGCTCGCCCGGGTCGTCCCCGGCCTGCCGGCGGCCGCGGGCGCGCTGCTCTTCCTCGTCGGAACCTGGGCCTGTTGCCGCGCGGGGCTGCAGGTCGGGTTCAAGGCGCAGGCGGTGGCGACCGTGGCGCTGGTGGCCGGGCTCTCGGGGCTGGCGCTGTTCTCGATCTTCCAGGCGGGCGCGCGCGGCGAGCTGGCGGCGCGGCTGCTGACCGCGGCTCCGTCGCCCGGAACCTTCGTGGCGGCGATCGGCACCGGGGTCTTCCTCTTCATGGGCTTCGAGCTGGTGACCTCGCAGGCGGAACACGCCACGCCGAAGGCGATCTCGCGCGGGCTGGGCGGCACGGTGGCGGTGCTCGCGCTCTTCTACGGGCTGCTGTCGGCGGGGTTCTCCTGTCTGGCCCACGCGCCGATCGATCCGGCCTCGCGGCTGGTGCCGCAGCTGGCGATCGCGGAGCAGACCGGATCGCCGGCGGCGCTGTGGGTGATGGTCGCGCTGTGCCTGCTGGCGTCGTTCACCTCGTTCAACGGCGCCCTGCTCGCGCTGTCGCGGTTTGCGTACGCGCTCGCGTCCCAGGGCGCCCTGCCCCGCGCGTTCGCCAGGCTCGATCCGAAGACGCTCGTCCCCCGCGAGGTCCTCGCGCTGCTGCTGGCGCTGGCGATCGGGTTCACCGCGATCGTGATGGTGGGTGGCGCGCTCGAGCCGGCGATTCTGGCCGCCGCGGTGGCGGCCTCGCTGCTCTACGCCGCTGCGGCCTGGGTGCGCGAGGGGACGGGCTTCGCGGAGGCCGGGCGGGTCGCGCTGCCCGGGCGCGCGTTGGCGGTGGGCCTGGTCGGGATCGGAATCGGGGTGATCGTCGATGCCGGGCCGGCGCGCCTGGGCACCGTGCTGCTGCTGGTGCTGGCGTTTGGGCTGGCGGTGGTGCTGGCCAGCCGCGTCGGCCAGCGCTCACGCGCGTCGGCCGCCCCCCAACCCCCACTGCGTCCCGCCAGGAGCACCGGATGACCATCGACTACTCGATCTCGGGGTGGACCCGCCGCGTCCCCCAGTTGCAGTGGGCGAGGGAAGACGCCGCGCTGGCGGAAGTGGGCAGCGCGCTGCCGGAGGTGATCGTGTCCTCGCGGCCGCTGGC
>JAGSPQ010000162.1 GCA_018262385.1 Myxococcaceae bacterium
ACGCCCAACCCGGCGATCACCGACAGCCGGGCCAGCGCCCCCGGCACCTGCCGGAGCGAGACCTTGCGAGGCACGTTGGGGATCGCCAGCCGCAAGGTCAGCTCTTCTTGCCCAGCGCCGCCTTCCAGCGGGCGATCGCGTTGAGCGCCTCGAGCGGGCTGGAGGCGTCGAGCGAGAACTCCTCGAGCGCCCGCAGCACCGATTCCTTCGGCCCGCTCACCGTCGCGGCCACCGGGCCGAACAGCGCCAGCTGCGACAGATCCACAATCGCCGGCGCCGCCGCGTTCGCGCTGGGCAGCCTGCGCGCCAGCCGCGGGTGCCCGGTCTCGTCGAGCTCGGAGGCCTCGAGGTTGTGCAGCAGCTCGCGCGCGCGGGCGATCACCTCGGGCGGCAGGCCGGCGAGCCGGGCGACCTCGATCCCGTAGCTCTTGCTGGCGCTGCCCGAGACCAGCTTGCGCAGGAACAGCACCCGCCCCTCGACTTCCTTCACCGCGATCGAGCAGTTCTTCACCCGCGGCCGCTCGCGGGCCAGGTCGGTGAGCTCGTGGTAGTGGGTGGCGAACAGGGTGCGCGCGCCGACCCGATCGTGCAGCTGCTCGGCCACCGCCCAGGCGATCGACAGCCCGTCGAAGGTCGAGGTGCCGCGGCCGATCTCGTCGAGCACCACCAGGCTGCGGCGGGTCGCGTGGTGGAGGATGTGGGCGGTCTCGGTCATCTCGACCATGAAGGTCGACTGGCCGCGGGCGAGGTTGTCGGAGGCGCCCACCCGGGTGAAGACCCGATCGCACAGCCCGATGCGGGCCGCGCGCGCGGGCACGAAGCAGCCGGCCTGCGCCATCACCACCGTCAGCGCGACCTGCCGCATCACCGTGCTCTTGCCCGCCATGTTGGGGCCGGTGATCACCAGCAGCTGCGCCTCTTCGCGATCGAGCCGGACGTCGTTGGGGACGAACACGTCTCCGGCGGGCAGCGACTTCTCGACCACCGGGTGCCGGCCGCCCTCGATCTGCAGCACCTGGCTCTCGTCGATCGTGGGCCGCACGTACCGGCCCGCCGCCGAGACCCGGGCGAAGGAAATCAACACGTCGAGCGTCGCCGCCGCGTCGGCCGCCGCCCGCAAGCCGAACGCCTGGGCCACCACCAGCGCGCGCAGCTGCTCGAACAGCCGCTGCTCGAGCGCGATCCGCTTCTCGTCGGCCGAGAGCACCTTCTCTTCGTACTCGCGCAGCTCGTCGGTCGCGTACCGCTCGCCGCCGACCATCGTCTGCTTGCGGGTCCATTCTTTCGGCACCAGGTGGAGGTTCGCCTTGGTGACCTCGAGGTAGTAACCAAACACCCGGTTGAAGCGGACCTTGAGGCTGCCGATCCCGGTGCGGGCGCGCTCGCGGGCCTCGAGCTTGACCAGGGTGTCCTTCCCCGAGGTGGCGAGCGCGACGTAGCCGTCGAGCTCGGCGTCGTAGCCGGGGCGGATGAAGCCCCCTTCGGCCACCACCGCCGGCGGCTCGTCGAGCAGCGCCGACTCGAGCGTGCTGCCCAGCGCCTGGATCTGGGTGCTGGTGAGCGGACCGCAGAGCGACTTGAGCAGCGGCGGCAGCCCCGCCCCCTGCCCGACCGCGGCCCCCAGCTGCCCGAGGCAGACCAGGCTTCGGCCCAGCCCTTTCAAGTCGCGCGGAGTCCCCGAGGCGAGCGAGAGCCGGCCGCACAGCCGTTCGACGTCGGCGACCTGCTTGAGCAGCGCACCCAGCTCTTCGCGCCAGACCGCCTTGCCCAGCAGCAGCGCCACCGCGTCGAGCCGGGCGTCGATCGCCGCCACCTGGGCCAGCGGCGCGGAGATCCACCGGCTCAGCTTCCGCGCGCCGGCCGCGGTCGAGGTCTGATCGAGCACCCCCAGCAGCGAGCCGGGGCGCGCGCCGTCCTTCATCGTCTTGAGCAGCTCGAGGTGGGTGCGGCAGGACTCGTCGAGCACCAGCTGGCTGCCCCGGGCGAGCAGCGAGATCCGATCGACGTGGGCCGCCGGAGTCTTCTGGGTCTCTTTGAGGTAGCGCAGCGCGGCGCAAGCCGCTCCGACCGAGGGGCTCTTCGGATCGAGCCCGTACCCGTCGAGCGAGGCGACCTGGAAGTGGGCCTTCAGCTGGGCCTCGCCCCGCCGCACGTCGAACGCGTCGGGCGGCAAGGTGGCGAGCGCCGGCTTCGCGCTGAGCAGCTCGAGCAGACTGTCGAGCCGGGGCCCCAGCGACCCTTCGGGCACCAGCAGCTCGCGCACCTTCGCCCGGCCCAGCTCGTCGCCCAGCACCTCGAGCGAGGCGGGCGCCAGGGCGAGGAACTCGCCGGTCGACGCGTCGAGCAGCACCGCGCCCCAGCTCTCGCCGTCCTCGGTGGGCGGCTTGAGCGCGGCGAGGAAGTTGTTCTCGGTGGCCTCGAGCACGTCGTCGTCGAGCACCATCCCCGGGGTGACCACCCGCACCACCTCGCGCCGGACGATGCCGGGGCCGCCGGCTTCCTCGACCTGCTCGCAGATCGCCACCTTGCAGCCGAAGTTGATCAGCCGGGCGATGTACCGCCGCGCCGAGTGATGGGGCACGCCGCACATCGGCACCTTGTCCGCGCCCTTGCTGCGCGCGGTGAGGGTGATGTTCAGCAGCCCGGACGCCTTCACCGCGTCCTCGAAGAACATCTCGTAGAAGTCGCCCAGCCGGAAGAAGAGGATCGCCCCCGGCACCTGGGCCTTCACCTCGAGGTACTGCTTCATCATCGGGGTGAGGACGATCGGCAGGCCCTCGCCCGCCTCAGGCCCCACGGCGGCGGGCGCCTCGGCCGCCGCTTCCGGCTGCGGCTTCTTCTGCCGGCGGGACGTCCCATCGATCTGCGGAGTGCTCGCCACGGGTTCGATCTGCATTACCACCCCCTCCCGGCTGGAGTCATCACGACGGCAGCAGCGCCAGCTGGGCGCGGGTGCTCACTTCGATCGCCTTCGCCCCGTACGCCTTGAACAGCTCGCGGGTCTGGGGATGACAGGTGAACGCCAGCACCTGGTGCCGGGTCGAAAGCTCCGCCAGCGCCTCGACCATCCGCTCGGCCCGGTGGGGATCGAAGTTCACCAGCACGTCGTCGACCATCACCGGCAGCGCCAGCCGCTCGCGACCGAAGTCCTCGATCATCGCCAGCCGCAGCGAGGTCAGCAGCTGCTCGCGGGTGCCCCGGGAGAGCTGCTCGACGGAAAACGCGCGGCCCTGGCTGTCGATCGTCTGCAGCGCGCCGTTGGCCGGGAGCACCAGCAGGGGGTACTTGCCGCCGGTGAGCAGCTTGAACAGCTGCCCGGCGCGCAGCACCACCTGGGGCTGGTGCTCGGCCTCGAACTTCTCGCGCGCCTGACCCAGCACCGCCTGGCCGAGCCGGGCGACCGCGAACCGCCGGGCGAGCTGCTCGGCGCGGGCGGTGAGCATCTGCTCCTGCTGCAGCAACTGGCCGAGCTGGGCGTCGGATTCCCAGGCGGTGAGCTTCTGGGCGAGCGCGCCGCGCTGCTCGTGAACCTCGCGGCGCTGCGCCTCGAGCGCCAGCCGCGCTTCCCGCGCCGCCACCCCGCGGGCCTCGATGCCCGGAGCGATCAGCAGCTGGGCGTGCGCCGCCTCGACCGCCAGCCCGCTGGCCACCTTCACCCGCGCGTCGGCGGCTTGCGCCTCGGCGGCCAGCGCCTCGCGCGCGCCGAACGCCGCGCCCGCCTTCCGAAACGCCTCGAGATCGACGACCTGCGCCGCGGCCAGCAGCGCGTCGACCCGCGCCTGCGCCTGGGCCTGGTCGGCCTGCGCGGCGCAGAGCGCAGCGGCGGCGTCTTCACCCCGGGACGAGATCGCCGCCGCCTCGGCCTGGAGCGCGCCGTGGGCCTCGAGCCAGCCGAGCAGCCCCGCGACCAGCTGGGCGGCGGTGGAGCCCGAGACCTGAGCCTGCTGGGCAGCCCGCTCGAGCGCCTGGGCGGCCTGGGCGACGCGGTGGGTGTCGCGCTCGAGCGAGGCCGACTGATCGGCGAGGGTGCGGGCGGCGGCCTGGGCCAGGCCGGCCTCGGCCAGCAGCTCGAGCGCGCCGGAGGCTTCGACTCCGCTGGGCAGGCCGAGCCGGGCCAGCTGCGCTTCGAGGGCAGCGCGGGCCGCCGCGTGGTCGGCCGCCGCCGCGGCGAGCGCGGCGCGGGCGGCCGCCTCGTCCTCGAGCGCCGACTGGTGGCGGGCATCGGCGAGCGCCGCATCGCGCCCCAGCTCGGCCCGGCGACTGGCGGCGCCGGCGAGCCGCTCGAGCTCGGCCAGCCGCGCGCCCCCCGAATCGTCGGGCCCGACCCCCGCCACTGAGCGAAGCCGGTGCAGCTGCTGCTGCAGCGAAGAGAGCCGGGCGCGGGCGACCTCGAGCTCGCCGGTGAGCCGCTCGCGGTGCTCGTGCCGATGCCGGGTCACCGCCTGGTGCGCGCTGCGGGCCGAGAGCCAGTGGGAATGATCCTGGTGGTGAACGGTGATCAGCAGCGCGCTCAAGGCCAGCGCGAACCCCAGCGCCACCACCCCGGCGCCGAAGCCGGCGAAGGCGAAGGCGGCGCCAGCGAGCAGCAGCAGCGCCCCGGCGACCGCGGCCACCAGCCACACCGGCCAGCGCTCGAGCGGAGCGGGCTCATCGGGCACCGCCGCGGCGGCGAGCGCGGTCTGGCGATCTTCGAGCTGGGCCTCGACCACCCGGGCCTGGTGCTCGAGGTTCGGCAGCCCGCGGGCGGCCTCGAGCGCCGGCTCGAGCGCGTCCCCGGCCGGGCCGCGGACCAGATCCAGCTCGGCCTGCAGCTGCGCCCGCTGGCGCTGGGCGTCTTCCCGGCGGCCGGTGCCCAGCCGCAAGGCTTCCTCCGCCCGGGCGGTGCGCTCGAGCGCCTCGGCGCAGCGGGTCCGCACCGCGGTGAGCCCGGCCCGCGCGGTGGCAGAGGCATCGATCGCCGCCAGCGGAGTCGACAGCCCCAGCCGCTGCACCTGCTCGGAGAGCCGCAGCTCGCGGCGGGTCCAGTCGGCGCGGCGCTCATCGAGCTCGGCGTCGGTGGCCGCCACCTGCCGCCACCCGTCGACCGCGGCCGAGATCGGCGCCGGGGCGGGCCGTTGCCCGAGCGCGTCCGTCAGCTGCGCCAGCCGCCGCTCGAGATTCTGGGCGCCGGCCGCCGCGCGGGCGTGGGCCGCGGCGGCGCTCTGCTGCGCCAGCAGCGCCTCGTCGAGCCGCGCCAGGCCGCCTTCGGGGAAGGGGGCGACCGGCGGCAGCGCGGCCAGCCGGGCGGCGGCCTCGACCGCCCGTTCGACGTGGGGCGCCGCCTCCTGCAGCCGCTCGAGCAGGAACTCGTCGCGCGCGGCCGCCTCGAGCGCCTGGCTGAGCCGTTCGGCATCGAGGGCGGTCGCCTCGAGCTGCGCGCGGGTGGCGAAGTACTCGGCCGGCCGGTCGCCCAGCTGGAGCCTTCGGGCGCGGACCTGCGCCAGTTCCTGCAGCGCCAGGTTCAGCGGCCGGGTGGTGGCCTGCTTGCCCCACAGCCCGCGCGCCTCGGCGTCGAACTTCTCGAGCGCCTGGGGCAGCCGCAGCGCGCCCTGCATCGAGGCGGCGGCGAGCGCGTCCTTCACCTTGCCGGCGTCCATCAGCTGGCCCCAGCTGCGCAGCTCGTCGAGGCCGAAGGCAAACACCTGCTCGAAGAGCTCGCGGTCGACGCTGGCGAGCGCCTCGCGCAGCCGCGACTCGGGCACCGCGGCCATCACCCCGTTCTTCACCGTCAGCTCGCCCTCGGCCTTCTTCCCATCGAGCCGCTGGATCCACAGCTCGCCGTGGGGCGTCGACAGCAGCACCCGCCCGCCGAACGCCTTGCCGCCGTGGGTCTGGTAGCGCTCGGGGGTGTTGCGGCGGGCGAAGCCGAACAGCACCGAGCGGACGAAGGCCATCAGGGTCGACTTGCCGACTCCGTTGTCGCCGTAGAGGACGTTGAGCCCGGGCCCCAGCTCGAGCTTGAACTCGTGAAAGTGCCCGAAGCCGTCGATCTGCAGCTGGTCGAAGCTGAGCCGGGGGGCCTTCACGGGGACGAGTCCCCCTCGAGCAGATCGACCGCCCGGGTGGCCGCCTGGTGGAGCAGCGCGGGCGCCTGGGGCTTCAGCGGAGCCAGCCCGGCCTCGATCAGCGCCGCGTCGAGCGCGTCGAGCCCGGCGCAAGCCCACAGGCTCTCGAGCTGGGCGGGCGCGGGGCGCTGGCGCAGCTGCAGCGCGACCTCGCAGACCAGCCCTCCGGAGGCGATCAGCCGCTCGAGCTCCCAGCCGGGGGCGGTCAGATCGCGCAGCGACTCGAGCAAGACCTGCTCCGGCAGCCGGGCCCGCACCGCCAGCTCGAGCTCGAGCAGCCGCTCGGCCGACTGAAGCTGCGGGTGGAGCGGCCCCCGGCCGGTCAGCTGCAGCCGCACCACCGAGGGCACCGCCCCGGCCGCCCGGGCGATCGCGGTCAAGCCCAGCTCGATCAGCGCATCGATCGAGTCGACCTCGTCGATCGCCAGCTCGAGCCGGTGCCAGCGCACGGTGTCGAGACAGACGAAGCGGGTGGTGGGAGCCAGCTCCCGCGCGGGATCGAGGGTGACGAGCAGCGCGCCGCGCTCGCCGGGCTCGTTGACGTGCCGGCCCTGCAGATTCCCCGGGTAGGCGGCGAGCGCGTTGCCGGCCAGCGGGTACTGGGCGCGGGTGTGCACGTGCCCCAGCGCCCAGTAGTCGAGCCCGGCCCGCTCGAGATCCTGCAGGGTGCAGGGCGCGTAGTCCGAGTGGCCGGCCTGCCCCCCGACGTTGCAGTGGAGCAGCCCGATCGTCGGCTTCGGCCCGCGCCGCCCGAACGCCGCGGAGAGGTTCTGCTTCACCTCGGGCGTCGGGAAGCTGATTCCCTGAACGCAGTAGCCGGGCAGCTCGACCTCTTCCCAGCCGGCCCCGAAGACCTTCACCGAAGGCGGCAGCGCCAGCCCGCCCGGATCGCCGTCGAGCGGATCGTGGTTGCCGTGGACGAGGAAGGAGGGAATCGAGGCGGCGTCCAGCCGCTGCAGCTGCTGCTTGAGGTGCAGCCGGGCCCGCAGCGAGCGGTCTTTCTGATCATAGAGATCGCCGGCGAGCAGCACCCCGTCGACCTGCTGGGCGATCGCCAGATCCACCAGCCGGGTGAAGGCGTCGAAGGTGCAGTCGGCGAACACCCGCGCCAGCTCGCCCTGGGCCGCCAACCCCTTGAACGGGCTGCCCAGGTGTAGATCTGCCGCATGTAGGAGGGTCAGCCCGGCCACGGCGCGCACCCTATCCGACAGGGCTGACATGCGGGCGGCTGCCCCGCTACCCTGAG
>JAGSPQ010000952.1 GCA_018262385.1 Myxococcaceae bacterium
GCCCGAGGTGCGCTCGGAGGGCGCCGATCGGCCGCTGCCGGTGGTAGGGGCGCTGCGGCGGCTGCGCTTCGAGCCGAAGTGGGAGCGCTCGACCGAGGTGGGCGATCACGGCCACCTGCGGCTGACCCGCCGGGGGCCGGTGGTGCTCTCGCCCCACGCGGCGTGGGCGTTCGACACCCGGGGCCGCAGCCTCCATCGCCGGGTCGATACCCACGGGGTGGCGGTCGCCGACGACGGGACGGTGCTCGCCGCCAACTCGCACCGGGTGGCGGCGTTCCTCGCCGGGAAGAGCGAGGCGATCTGGTTTCGCGATCACGACGGGGTGACGCTGGGGCCGACGCTGACCCGCGCCGGCCCGGTGTGGATCACCTCGCTGGCCGGCCGCGGGGTGATGGCGTACAGCGCCCTGACCGGGCGCGAGCTGTGGCGGCTCGATCCTCCGCGGACCCAGCGCGGCTACTTCTCGGTGCTGGGCGATCGGGTGCTGCTGGCCACCGACTCCGGTTCGCTCTACGGGCTGGAGGTCGCCGACGGGCAGACCCGGTTCCGGATCCGGGCGACGCTCCCGTTTCATTTCCCCGCAGTACCGCACGGGCGGCGGGCGCTTGGGGTGCTGTCGCGCGCGGATCGGACGGTGGTCTTCCTCACCGAGGTGCGGCCGACCCGGCCGGAGGTCGCCGCCGGCGCGGTGGTGTGGACGCTCGAGCTGCCGCTGGTGCGCCCCTGCCGCCCGGCGGTCGCCAGCGGGGTGACCTACGTCGCGGGCCAGCACGAGGATCGCGCGGTGGTGGTGTCGATCGGCCGCAAGGGGGTTCAGCGCTGGGAACGGGCGGTGCCGCTGCTGGGCGCGCGAATGGCGCTGGTGGCCCACGGGCGGGGGGTGATCGCCTGCGATGCGCGCGGCTCGGCGGCGAGCGTCTCGGCCGACGGTCAGCTCGAGTGGGTGCTCGGCGCGGCGGGAGACGAGCTGGCCGACCTGCCGCTCCCGTCGCTGCGGCGGGGAGTGCTGGTGCTGGCGGGAGAGAAGATCCGCGCGGTGGATCCCCGCGGCGGCCGGGTGCTGGCCGAGCTGCAGGCGGGGCGCGGCCTGCTCGACGTGGCCGTCGACGGCCAGCTCAACGTCTACGCGCTGGACGATGCGGGGGTGCTCAAGGCGTGGAAGCTGCAGACCACCCTCGCGGTGGTCTGACCTACGGCGCGGCCTTCTCGCGCTTGGCCGGGTCGATCTCTTCTTCGGGACGAATCGATTCCTGGGCGCCCTTCCATTCCTGGCCGGGCCGCATCTTCCACTCGGCCGGGACGTCGAGCTTCCAGTTGTAGGCGGCGTTGATCCCACCGCCCGACTGTGCCCGGGACGAGATGTTGAAGGCGATCTCGACCGACTTGAGCGGCACCGGATCCTTCTTCTTCGCCTCCTTGTCCGCGGGGAACTCGGCGGGCATCAGGTCGACGTCGTAGTGGCCGAGCATCACTCCCGGCGGGAAGAACTTCACGTAGCGCTCGGGCCAGTCGATTCGATCGGCCGGGTCGCCGGAGGCGTTCATCTCGCCCAGCAGCTTTCCCTTCTCGTCGAACAGCTTCCAGCCGATGGTGAAAGACGCGTTCGCCTTCACGTTGCGCACCCCGCGATCGTCGATTCGCAGCTCGCGCGGCAGACCCCAGATCACCAGCTCGTAGCGCACCTTCTCTTCGCCGCCGACCGTCACCTTGTTGAAGCTGACGATGTCCATCCGGATGCCGTTGTTGGTGAAGGTCGCCGCCGGCGCGTAGCTGCCGCCCTTGAACGCGTCGAACGCCTTGCGCACGTACTCGTAGGTCGCCTTCTTCTCGTCGAGGCGCTCGTCCTTCTTGCCCTTCGCCGCCCGCTCGGTGAGCTCGGTCAGGTAGTCGTCGTGCTGCCGGTTGCCGCCGTACTTGTTCTGGTGCTCGTTGACCTCCTTGAAATACCAGCGCAGGAAGGTGGTCACCTCGTCCCGGTAGGTCTTCTCGTCCGGGTTGATGCGAATCCAGGGAACGCGGTCGTAGTAGTCGGCGCGCAGCCGCTCGACATTGAGATCGCGAGCGGACTCAGTCGTCTTGGTGTCGTACTTCCTGTAGGCCCAGACGATCGCAACGACGACGAAGACGATCGCGACGACAACACCGAAGTAACGCTTCATTGGTTTTTCTCGTGCTCCCTTTTTGCAGAAGGGATGATTGATATGAGAATTCACTCTCTTGATCCAGCATGCGGATACAGCGCGGTTGCCGGTGGCCCTTCCGTTGGAGGGGGGCGGACTGCTGGTCGACGCCGAGATCGCCTGGGAGTCCTACGGGCACGCCACTCCGGGGAGCGCGATCGTGGTGCTCCACGATCTGTGCGACTCGCACCGCGCGCTGGGCGACGGGTTCGCCGAGGGCTGGGGCAAGCAGCTGTTCGGCCCGAACCGGGCGATCCCTCCGGCGCTCGGCTGGGTGGTCTCGCTCAACCTGCTGGGCTCTCCGTTCGGGTCGACCGCGGCGTCGATGATGCCGCTGTCGACCGACCACACCCGCCCGGGGCTGAACCTGTCGCTCGAGGACCTCGCGCGCGCCGCGACCAGCGCGATGCGGACCCTGGGGATCACCAAAGCCCGGGCGCTGGTGGGAATCGGGCTGGGCGGGATGGTGGCGCTCAAGGCCGCGGCGCT
>JAGSPQ010000953.1 GCA_018262385.1 Myxococcaceae bacterium
GGCGACGTACTCCCAGGGCGGGCTGACGCCGAAGGTGGCGGCCTTTCCGCGCACCACGTTGACCCAGAAGTTCATGAAGAAGGACTGAAACGGCCAGGTCCAGGACACCCAGTCTACCAGGCCGAACGCGAAGATCACCCCGAAGAAGCCGAGCAGCACCGGCCGCCAGCGCTGCAGATCTTTGCGGCAGGTCCAGACGATCGCCACCACCGCCGCGAGGCCCAGGTGCAGCCGGAACCCGACCGCCAGCCCCCACCACAACCCGGCGAGGAGCGCGGCGCGCCGCTGCCCCTCTTCGCGGACCACGACGCTGTAATAGAGCGCCACCGGGATCGCGTAGGCGGCGAACACCTCGGTGAGGGCCTTGCCCGAGAAGAAGACCAGCTCGAACCAGACGGCGGTCGCGAGGCCGGCGAGCCAGGGGTAGGGCAGCTTCTCGCGCCGGGCCCACGCGATCGCCGCCATCACCGGAGCGGCCGAGCAGCAGCTGAGGAACACCCGCAGGCCCAGCAGGTAGCCCGCGCTGCCGCTGCCGAGGAACTCGGTGGCGCGCATCACCCCGCCGAGAATGCCGGGCAGGACCCACGAGCGGATCCCGTCGCGGAACTCCCAGGGGACGACGCCGTAGCCGAACGCCAGCCGGTGGCCCTGCTCGATGGTCTGGAAGATCTCGTCGGCCCAGGCCAGGGTCGGCCACGCGGTCATCACGACGAAGTGGAAGAGGATCGCGCCGTAAACCGTTAAGTCACCGGCTTCCTTTTCCGACGGGCGGGCCCAGGCTGGCAATTGCACCGCGCCCCTGTACCGCAGATTCTCCGGTTTCCGTTCCAACATTCAGGAGTCGCCGATGAGCCTCCCCACTGCGCCCGGTTCGATCCTGCTGGCCCCCTGGGCCGGCCCCTACGGAGGCGTGCCACCGCTCGACCAGGTTCAAGTGGCGGACTTCAAGCCCGCGCTCGAGGCGGCGATGGCGGAGCAGCTGCGCGAGATCGACCAGCTCGCCGGCCGCCCCGAGGCGCCGACGTTCGAGAACACGGTGGTCGCGTTCGAGAGCTCGGGAAAGCCGCTGACCCGGGCGGCGACCCTGTTCGCGGTCTGGAGCTCGAGCCTGTCCACCCCGGAGTTTCAGCAAGTGGAGACCGAGATGGCGCCGAAGCTGGCCGCCTTCCAGGACCAGATCATCCAGAACCCGAAGCTGTTCGCGCGGATCCAGGCCGTCTACCAGTCGCCCGAGAAGGCGCGGCTCACCCCCGAGCAGCAGCGGCTGATCTGGTTCCACCACAACCAGTTCGTGCGCCAGGGCGCGAACCTCGACCCGGCGCAGAAGGCCCAGCTGTCCGAGTACAACCAGCAGCTGGCGAAGCTCACCACCCGGTTCAGCCAGAACCAACTGGGCGACGAAGAGCAGGAAGCGCTGGTGATCGACTCGAAGCAAGCGCTGGCCGGGCTGTCGCAGGCGCAGATCGACGGCGCGGCTTCCGAGGCCGAGCGCCGAGGGCTGAAGGGCAAGTGGGTGATCGCCAACACCCGGTCGGCGATGGAGCCGTTCCTCGTCTACGCGTCGAACCGCGCGCTGCGCGAGCAGGGCTTCAAGATGTGGATCCGCCGCGGGGACAATGGCAACGAGCGGGACAACAACCAGATCGCCAGCGAGATCCTGCGGGTTCGGGCGAAGAAGGCGAAGCTGCTCGGCTACCCCACCTACGCCGACTGGCGGCTGGGCGACACGATGGCGAAGGAGCCGCAGACGGCGCTGAACCTGATGCTGAAGGTCTGGGAGCCGGCGCGCGAGCAGTTCCGCAAGGACGTGCTCGAGGCCCAGGCGATCGCCGACCGGGAAGGCGCGGGCTTCAAGATCGCGCCGTGGGACTACCGGTACTACGCGGAGAAGCTGCGCAAGGCGAAGTACGACCTCGACCTGAGCGAGGTGAAGCCGTACCTGCAGCTGCAGCAGATCCGGGAGGCGATGTTCTGGGCGGCGCAGGAGCTGTACGACTTCACCTTCGTGAAGGTCGAAGGCCTGCCGGTGTTCGACCCTCAGATGAGCGTCTACGAGGTGACGCGCGGCGGAGCGCACGTCGGGCTCTGGTACTTCGATCCCTACGCGCGGCCGGGCAAGCAGTCGGGGGCGTGGATGAACGCCTACCGCGATCAGCAGCGGATCGCGGGGGAGGTGACCACGATCGTCTCCAACAACTCCAACTTCATCCCGGGCGCCAGGGGCCAGGACGCCACTTTGTCGTGGGACGACGCGCGGACGATGTTCCACGAGTTCGGCCACGCGCTGCACGGGCTCAACTCGAACGCGACCTACCCTTCGCTGTCGGGCACCAACACCACCCGCGACTTCGTCGAGCTGCCGTCGCAGTTCAACGAGAACTACCTGCAGACGCCGCAGGTGCTGAAGTTCCTCACCAACGCGAAGGGCGAGCCGATTCCGGCCGACCTGCTGGCGCGGATCGCCAACGCGAGCACCTTCAACGAGGGGTTCGCCACCGCCGAGGCGCAGGCGAGCGCAATCGTCGACATGAAGCTGCACCTGGCGGGCGAGACGCCGATCGACCCGAAGGCGTTCGAGGAGAAGATCCTGGCGGAGATCGGGATGCCCCCCGAGCTGGTGATGCGGCACCGGATCCCGGCCTTCGGGCACATCTTCTCGGGCGATGA
>JAGSPQ010000163.1 GCA_018262385.1 Myxococcaceae bacterium
GTCTACCGCGGTCAGTTCGACGACGCGCGGCCGAGCAAGCCGGTGCCGGTGACGGGGAAGGATCTGCAGGCGGCGATCGACGCAGTGCTGGCCGGGAAGGCGCCCTCGCCGGAGCAGATTCCGAGCATCGGCTGCAACATCAAGTGGCACCCGTAGCGGCACCGACCGCAGCCCGTCCTGCGTTCACCCCGCCAAACCGCCCGCCTTCTCGGCGTCATCGCCAACCAGCCTTCAGCCGCAATGCGGGCAGGCGGGGCCGGCGAGGCGGTCCCCAGGAGGTGGCCAAAAGCCACCCGGCCGCGGGGCCTTTCCCGGCGGGTCGCAGGCTCGTGTTTCGGCGCCAGGAGATCGCCACTACTCAGGCAGCCCCTGCCTTGGATTCGGACGGCGAATCACCCACCGCAAGATTCCGAGCAGCGCGAACGCGAGCGCCCCGTCGGCGCCGCCTGTGCAGCCGCATCCCCGCGCGCTGGCTGCGCCGCCGCCGGCACCGCCTGCCGACCCGCCGCCCGCCGATCCCCCACCCGCTGCCCCTCCGCCGGATCCTCCAGTCCCACCGGCGGAGCCAGCGTCACTGCCGCCTCCGCTGCCACCGGCAGTTCCACCGCCGGCGCCGCCTCCCGCGTCCGCGGCGCAGTCGGTCGAGGCCTTCCCCTTCGGGTAGATCTCACACATCGCCAGCTTGCTGCCGGGGTCGAGCACCCGCTTGCTCAGCTCCCCGGGCGCGGTCCCGGCGCTCATCGTCGAACCACTCAGACAGCTGTGGCCGAGGCCGAGCGCGTGGCCGAGCTCATGGGTGAGCGCGTTCTGGATGTCGGTGGCGACGCAGGCGACCGAGAAGTTCGGGCTCACGCACACCGGGGAATCCACCGTGGTGAACAAGAAGCCCGGAGTGTTGAGCTCGATGTCGGAGTCGAGGATCAACCCGGTCGACGGCTCGAAGCTGGTGGTGGTGAGCGCCAGCGCGCCCGCGCTGTGCTCCCAACAGTCGTATTGGTTGCCGCAGTTGCCGTTGATCCAGCACAGGTCGCTGGAAGGGACGATCTGCGCGCAGCGCGTAAACCGCCAGAGGACGACGTTCTGATTGGTACCGGAGGTCTTGTCGAACTGCGCCAGCCGCGAGCTCGTGCGCGCGCCCGCCGTCAGAGTGAGCGAGCCGCAGGTGGTCAGCTCGTTCTGCCAGGTCGCGAGCGCGCGGTCGGCAGCGACGAACTCGGCGTCTCCGGTGTTCTCCGGGTTGCCCTGGTCATTGATCCGCCAGTCGAGCAGCGAGTTCTCGCGCCAGCGCAGGCAGGGGGAGTTGGGGTTGAGGTCGCTGACCCGCGAGCGGGTGTACGGCCCACACTGGCCCAGCGCCAACGTCAGCAACGCGCTGAGGAACATCCCGGCAACCTAGTGCTCCACCGAAACCCGGCGCAAACGGGGTGCTAACTGGCCGCGAACAACGTCCCGCCGCGCTGCGAAGCCTCGAGCGTGCCGCACGCCGCTCCGATCTCCTTGCCGCCCGAGTAGCGGCGGGCGATCGGCGCCTTCACCACCTGGAGGTAATCGCGGAACGCGGCGAGCTCTTCGGCGCCCGGCGGCTGGTACTTGCCGGTGGGGTCGGTGACGTCGATCAGATCGATCTTCACCGGAATCCCCTCGAAGGTGCGGGCGAGCGCCTCGGCATCTTCCCGCCCGGTGTTGAAGCCGGAGATCATCACGTAGGCGAGCATCGCCCGCTCGCGGCGCGACAGCGCGTAGGCGCGAATCTCCTCGACCAGCGTCGCCAGCGGCCAGGTCTGCTCGACCGGCAGCACCTGGGCGCGCTTGTGCGCGATCGCCGAGGTGATGCTGAACGCGAGCCGATAGGGCACCTCTTCGGCCACGTAGCGGCGAATCCCCGGCACCCAGCCGGCGGTGGAGAAGGTGATGCTCTTGGACGAGATCGCCAGCCCCGCGGGGTGGCACATCACCCGGGCCGCTTTGGTCGACTCGGTGAAGTTGAGCAGCGGCTCGCCCATGCCCATGAAGACCACGCCCCGCACCGGGCGGTCGGCCTCGGTGCGGATCTGCAGCACCTGGTCGAGGATCTCCCAGGCTTCGAGGTTGCGGCTGAACCCCATCTTCCCGGTCATGCAGAAGTCGCACCCGAGCGCGCAGCCGACCTGGGACGACACGCAGACGATGTACTTGTCTTCGAAGATCGGAATCCGCACCGCCTCGAACCGGCCCCCGCGCGGAGACTCGAACAGGTACTTCACGAACCCGTCGTCGGCCCGCCGGCGCTCGACGACCTGCAGCGAGGGCAGCTCGGAGTTCGCCTGCACCCAATCGCGCACCGCCGCCGGCACCTGCTTCGCCTTGCGCACGTCCCCCATGCTCTGCGCCTGGTGCGCGAACACCGACGCGAACACCTTCAGCACCGCCACCCGGCTGGCGTTCGCCGGAGCGAGGGCCGCGGTGAGGCTGTCGAAATCCTGGGTCTTGAGGTTGAGCAACGGCATCGGACGAGGGCGGTGGGTATCAGCCTTTGAGCGCCACGCCCAGCCCCGGGCTGTCAGGCAGGGTGTAGCGCGGCCCCTGCGCGAGGTAGCCGCCGACGAACGGGTCCTCGGCGAGCAGCCAGGCGGTGTCGAGATCGCAGAACTCCACTCCGCCGAGCGCCGCCGCGAGGTGGGCGGCCGCGGTCATCCCCAACCGGGTCTCGACCATCCCGCCGACCATCCGCGACATCCCGTGCGCCCGCGCCGCCGCGCCGATGAAGAACGCGTCCATCAACCCGCCGGACTTGGCGATCTTCAGGTTCACCCCGTCGGCGGCCTTGGCGTCCTTGAGCGCGAAGAACTCCTCCAGCGTCTTCACCGACTCGTCGGCGAGCACCGGCACCTCGAGCTTCGCCGCCACTTCCGCGAGCTCCTCCGTCGTGCGGCACGGCTGCTCGAAGCACTCCAGCCGCGCCCCGAGCCGCGCCGCGGCCTTCGCGTAGGTCAGCGCCTCTTCGACCGACAGCCCCCCGTTCGCGTCGGGCCGCCAGGTCACCCCGGGGATCGCCTTCACCAGCTGCTCGAGCACGTTCAGATCCGCGTCGATCGACTTGCCGACCTTCACCTTGAAGGCGGTGAAGCCCAGTGCCCGCCACTGCCGCGCCAGCTCCACCATCCGCGCCGGAGGAAGAATCGGCAACGTCATGTCGGTCACCAGCGCGGGGGGCACGCCTCCTCCTCCCAGCCAGCGCCACAGCGGCACCCCGTCCAGCCGGGCCCACCCATCGAGCACCGCCATCTCGATTCCCGCGCGCGCGACCGGCGTCGACTCCAGCTGGAGCTTGAGCGCCGTCACCAGCTGCGCCAGGTCGTTGAACGTCTGGCCGACCAGCTTCGGCGCCGCCCGCTGTACCGCCGCGAGCGCGTCGGGCTGATCCTCGCGGGTCACCGGAGGCAGGCAGGCGCCCTCGCCCAGCCCCTGCTGCCGGCGCCCCGCCTCGTCGCTGAGCGTCACCCGCACCAGCACGCTGCGGGTCGCCTGCACCTGGCCGGTCGCAATCACGAACGGATCGACCGTCGGCACCGAGAGCGGCTCGACCGTCAGCTCCTCTACCCGCACAGGCCGCTTCACCGTCGGCTCACGGTAATGACGCCCCCCGCGGCGCACAAGCACCAGTCAGATCCGCTCGCCCAACCACCAGAACGCGGCGCCGAGGATTCCGATCGAGCCTGCCTGGAGCAGCCCCACCCGGTAGAGCCGGGTGTCGCGCAGCGCGAACGCCAGCGGGACGAACAAGGCGACGATCAGCGCCTGCCCGGCCTCGACCCCGAGGTTGAAGCCGAGCACCGAGATCCACAGCCCCGCGGGGCCGGCGCCGAGATCCTGCATCGCGCTGACGAAGCCGAACCCATGGAGCAGCCCCAGCCCGAACGCCAGGCTCCAGCGGCCTTCCGGCAGCAGGGTCCACAGGTTGTTGAGCGCGGCCAACCCCACCGAGGCGGCGATCGCGACCTCGACCCACTTCGGCTCGGGGCGGACCACGTCGAACGCTGCCAGCGCGAGGGTGACCGAGTGGGCGAGCGTGAAGCTGGTGACGACCTTCAGCACCTCGAGCAGCGCCGGCCGCAGCCGCGCGACCGACTCCCACTTTTCCTGGCGCCGGCGCAGCACCGAGGGCAGCAGCAACGCGAACAGGAAGCACAGGTGGTCCCAGCCCTTCGCGATGTGGTGCACGCCGGAGGCGAAGGCCTCCCCCAGCTGCTGCGCCCGCGAGACTCCGGCGAAGGTGAGCTCCCGGCTGCGCTCGGTCGCGGAGAACGCCACCCAGCTGTCCCCCGCTCCGGCGAGGCGCACCAGCCCGCGGTGCTGGGGGTCGGTCTGGAACAGCAGCGCGTAGTCGAGGCGGACCTGTTCGACCTCGGCCGGACAGCCGAACGAGAAGTCGAGCACCGCGTAGACGCCGTCCGAGTGGCGGGTCAGCCGCACCGTCGCCGGGCGGACGACGCAGGCGGCGCCCGCTTGCGACAGCTGCAGCTGGCTTTGCGCCGCGCGAACCAGCTCGGGCTTTCGGGCGAGCACCTCGCGCCAGAGGATCTGGCCGTCACCGTCCGCATCCAGCTCGACCTCGAGGTCGAGATCCTTGAGCGCGATGTCCCAGCGGGCCGACACCTCGGCGCCGCGCGGGACCAGGGTGAGGTAGCTGTCGCTCGCCTTGTGCGCCCAGGCCCCGGTCGCGAGCAGCGCCACCACCCACCCGAGCGCGCGCGCCCTCATCGGGCTGCCTCGGATGGCGCCGTCCCGCCATCCACCCCCTGACCTGCGCGCGCGGCCCGGGCCGCCGCCCGCGCCTGCCGCGCCTCAGCTCCGGCCGGAACCTGGGCGACCACCTCGTCCGGAGAGCCGGGGACGAACGGACCTTCGAGGTGCGAGCGGGGAGCCAGCAGCACCGCCACCAGCGCCAGCAGCGTCCCAGCGAGGACCCAGCGCGTCCTGGCCTGCATCGCGCGTCAGGTGTCCTTGGGCAGCGCCCGCAAGATCGCCTTCCCGTCCTTGATCACGATCTTGAACTCGACGCTCTTGGCGTTGTGCGCCTTCATCAGCTCGGGCACCTGCTTGCGCAGCGTCTGCGCCAGGCCGTCGAGCGAGATCTTCGAGACGTCTTCGTTGCAGCGCCGCTTGGCCATCACGTACGCGTCGTAGATCGCCTTCATCTTCTGATCCGAAATCTGCCCCGCGACCGCCGCGGCCGGCGCCTGTGGCCCCGTCTTCCCCGGAGCGACCGCAGCCACCGGCTTCACCCCCGGCGCGGCCGCCACCGCCGGCACCTCGGGCTTCTTCTCCACCGCCTGCTGGACCTTCTGCGCCTTCTCGGCCTCGCGCTCGGCCTTCTTCTCCGCGCGCTGCTCTTCCTCTCGGCTCTTGCTGTGCAGCTTGAGCTTGAACAGGTCCCGCCGGTAGGTGCCCGCCTCGATCTCCTGCAGGGTGCGCGCCCACAGCCGCTCGTAGGTCACCATCTTGTTGGTGACCGCCTCGACCCGGAACTTGGTCGCGACCTGGCGGACGAAGGTGTTGCGCAGGCCGTTGACCCGCTTCTTCAGCGCGGTGTGCTCGGCGGCGGGCGGCTTGCGCTCGATGCCGAGGAAGTACTGCTCGTACTTCGCCCGCAGCGCGGCGATCTCGCCCTCGAGCTCGGTGCAGACGGCGTCCACCTGCGTGGCGTCGCCCAGCGTCTTTCGTTGTTCCGTCGGGTCAGCCACGGTGGGGCGGAAAGCTTAGCTGAGCGCGAGGGCGTTCAGATCGACCGTCGGTTGGGCCCGCAGCGCCCGCCCCTTGGTCACCAGGATGGTGACCCCGAGGGAGAACATGCAGATCGAGATGAACTGGGAAATCGAGATGTTGTACCAGGCCTCGAGCGGGACGGCCGAGGCGAGGCTGTTGAGGCCCAGGTAGTTGAGCAGCCCGTTGAGGGTGCCGCGCTCGAGATCTCCGCGGAACAGCTCGACCGACGAGCGCAACACCGCGTAGCCCATCAGCCACATCCCGAGGATCTGCCCGTGGAAGCGCCGGTACTTGCGCATCGTGATCAGCAGCACGAACAGCGACAGCTCGCCGATCGACTCGTACAGCTGGGTCGGGTGGATCGGCAGGGTGTGCCCGTGCTGGGCGACCCACTCGGAGATCTGCACCGCGCCGGGGACCGCCTGGTGGGTAATCTGGCCGGTCGCCTCCACCACCCAGCGGGTATCGGTCGACTGCGACTGCCAGGCCAGCGACGGGGTGCCGCCGATGCCGCCGAACAGGTTCTTCGCCAGCGGGCCGGGGAAGTGCACCGCCACCTTCGAGCTCTGGGCGGCGACGTCGCCCCAGCAGCAGCCCGCCGAGAAGCAGCCCTGCCGTCCGAGCGCGTGGCCGAGCGACACGGTCGGCATCGCCAGGTCCGCCAGCCGCAGGAAGTCGATGTCGTTCTTCTTCGCGAACCAATAGGCGGTGAGCGCGGCGCCGATCAGCCCGCCGTAGAAGACCAGCCCGCCGCTCAAAGAGAAGATCTTCGAGGGGTCCGAGGCGTAGTCCTTCCAGTTGACGATGATGAAGAGGACGCGCGAGCCGACCATCGCTCCGATGAAGACGTAGAACGCGAGGTCGAAGATCTGATCGCGCTTCTTCAGCCCTTCCGCGCCCGGCCACTCGCGCATCGCCATCCACCCCGCGGCGGTGACCGCGAAGATGAAGCCGCCGCCGACCAGCACCCCGTAGGTGTGAATCGGAATTCCCTCGCCCTTGCCCTTCCCCAGAATCGGGACCTCGGGCAGCGCGTAGTACAGGCCCACCGCCGCCAGCCCGATGCCGATCAGCCCGAAGGTGATCGCCCGCCGCTTGCGATCTTCAGCCGAGGGCTCGGTGAGCTGCCCGGTCTTCGGATCCGCCGGGCCGGCCGCCCCGCGCCAGCCGCTGACCGCCGCGTAGACCACCAGGCCCACCGCGACGAGGTAGATCATCGTCCGCGAGAAGTCGGTGTTGAGCAGGAACTTGTAGATGACGGGCAGCATGAATGGTCCTTTAGGCCTTCTTCGGTTCCTTCCGAACGAACGAATCGACCACCAACATCCCGACCCCGACGCAGATCGCCATGTCGGCGACGTTGAAGCTCGGCCAGGCGGCCTTGTCGAACCAGTGCGCCTCGAGGAAGTCGATCACGAAGCCCCGGGCGAGGCGGTCGATGTAGTTGCCCACCGCACCTCCGAGCACCAGCGGCAGCCCCCACAGCGCCCAGCGCTCCTCGCGCTTCGTGCCGGTGAGCTTCGAGAAATAGAAGCTGATCAG
Organism: Myxococcaceae bacterium; assembly: GCA_018262385.1. Lineage (GTDB taxonomy): Bacteria > Myxococcota > Myxococcia > Myxococcales > Myxococcaceae > JAGSPQ01. The sequence goes on from JAGSPQ010000163.1 coordinate 7,288, forward strand.
CAGCACCGCGCCGAGGCTGACCACGTGGAACAGCGGGCCCCGG
>JAGSPQ010000004.1 GCA_018262385.1 Myxococcaceae bacterium
GAGCTGGGCGAGCTGGCGAAGACCTTCAACTACATGTCGGCCAGCATCGAGGCCTACGACGCCGAGACCCAGCGGCTCGCCGACGACGTCGAGTCGGGCTACCTGGAGACGATCGTCGCCCTCGCCAACTCGCTCGACTCCAAGGACCCCTACACCCGCGGCCACGGCCAGCGCGTCGCCGAGCTGGCGGTGGCGATCGGCCGCCACCTCAAGCTGTCCGAGGTCGAGCTCAAGCAGCTCAAGTACGGCGGCATCCTCCATGACATCGGGAAGATCGGCATCGTCGAGGCGATCCTGCTCAAGCAGACCCGCCTCAACGACTCCGAGATGGAGACGATGCGCGCCCACCCGCTGATCGGCGATCACATCATCAAGCCGGTGCGGCTGCTCTCGACCGTGCGCGCCGCGGTGCGCAACCACCACGAGTGGTGGGACGGCACCGGCTACCCCGATCGGCTCAAGGGCGAGGCGATTCCGCTGATGGCCCGCATCATCGCCGTCGCCGACACCTGGGATGCCTGCACCTCGACCCGCCCCTACCAGGTCGCCCTCGCCGAAGAGGACGCGCTGGCGGTGATCGACCGGCTGACCGGCAATCACCTCGACCCTTCGCTCGCCCCCGCGCTCAAGCAGGTGATCCTCGAGCGGAAGACCGGCGGGCGCCCGCGGCCAGAAGTGAAGAAGGCGAGCTAAGACCTCGACCCCAATGAAGCCCGCGGTTCTCGCCCTGCTCCTCACCACCGGCTGCGCCACCGCCCATCTCACCGGGCAGGTGCCGATCACCGCTCCGGATCCCGGGATCGCGCGGGTGGTGGTGCTCGAGCCGTTCTTCGAGACCGCCGAGTGGAAGACGACGGTGAGAACCGAGATCGCCACCGTGATGGGCGGCAGCACCGGCCTGGGCCCCACCAGCGGCAGCCCCTTCGCCCAGGACGTCGCCGTCCAGCGCACCGTCAGCGAGAAGCCGCTGTTCGCCCGGGTCCCGATGCTCGCCGAAGAGCACCGCCAGGTCCTCGCCGAGGTTCAGCGGCTGCGGCCCAACTGGCGGGTGACCTCGACCAGCGGAATCGAGGCGATCACCGGCCCGGTGAGCCTGGTGCGGGTGATCGTCGGCGAGGCCGAGGTGGTGGAGTCCAACCGCGCGATGAAGAACCTCGCCTTCGGCTTCGGGCTGCTGATCTGGCCGCTGTTGCTGGCCACCCTGCCTCCGGTCGAAGAGACCCAGCGGGTCTACGGCGCGCTCGCCCGCTACCAGCTGGACGCCCAGGAGCTCAAAGGCCGCCTCGTCCGCTACCCCAGCCAGCCCGACTTCGCGGTCAACACCGCCCACCTGCTGGTCCACCAGCGCGAGTTCGGGCTCGACCTCTCCTACGAGGAAGGGCTGCTCGCCAACGAGATCCCGCGAGAAGGCGTGCTGATCCGCGGGTTTTCGCTGAAAGTGGCGTCCGCGATCGTGGCGCTGGTGGAAGAGCAGTGAGCATCCCCCGTCGGCCGATCAGCAAGGAGCACCGCCGCACATGAGCAACTTCTGGGATTCGATCAAACCCGCCACCCGCGTGCCGGTGGCCGTCCAGGTCGACCTCTCGGCCGATCAAAAGAACCTCGCGCTGAAGTGGGACGACGGGCTGCAGACCCAGGTCACCGCGCGCCGGCTGCGCCAGAACTGCCCCTGCGCCGAGTGCGTCGAGGAGTGGAGCGGCAAGCGCACCTTCGACCCGGAGAAGATCCCCCTCGAGACCAAGATCATCGAGATCGAGCCGGTCGGGAACTACGCGCTCACCTTCACCTTCGGCGATCTGCACCGGGTCGGGATCTTCAACTGGAAGCACCTGCGCGAGCTGTCGGGGTGAGCGATGGCTGACCCGCCGGACGAACCCGAAGACACCAACTCCTGGAAGCCGCCCGAGCGGCAGCTGCGCTCCGACGGCCGGATGACCGGCGATCAACACCCCCGCGCCCCGGATCCCGCCTCCGGGGGCCCGGCCGCGCCCGACCCCTCGGGCCTGCCCAGCCTCGACGCGCTCACCACCAGCGAGCTGGTGCTCGACACCTCGAAGCCCGGCGGCCGCCCGAAGTACGTCGAGCCCGAGGGCTACCGGCCGCTGGTGCTGCCCGACCGCAGGGGCCCGGTGAAGTGGGTGCTGCTGCTGGTGGCGCTGGGCGCGGCCGCCTTCGCGGCGTTCGCGCTCATCCCCGGGCTGCAGCACCGGCTGCCCCTGCCCGCCGGGGCGAAGGCCTCGCTGGTGATCTACTCGGAGCCCTCGGGTGCGACGGTGAAGATCGGCGGCAAGGCGGTGGGCCAGACCCCGTGGGCGGGCGACAACCTCTGGGGCGGAGAGGTGAAGTACGAGATCTCCGCGCCTGGCTACCAGTCCAACTGGGGCACCTTTCAGGGCGGCCAGGACGTGAAGCTCAACGTGAAGCTGTCGAAGAAGTAGCGGCTACTTCACCAGCCGCAGGTGCCCGCGGCGGGGAGGCTGGGGCGGATCCTTGGGCGGCTCGGGGGGATCATCGTCGCTGCGGCGCTCCATCACCACCTCCCGCAGCACCGAGCGCGCCTCCGGCTTGCTGCCGTCGACGTGGCTCAGCGGCCCGGCGATCTCTCCCGACTGCTGCAGCCGCTCGGGCGTCGCCTCGAGCAGCTCGCGCGGCATGTCGTCGGGGTACATCCAGAACTCTTTGCTGTGGTGGCTGCTGATGGCGTACAGCGCGCTCCACGGCACCGCGATGGTGAAGCGCTTGCCGCCGAAGGTGAGGGTGCAGCGCACCCCCCATTCGCCCACCGCCAGATCCGGCGGCTCGAACCGGTAGGACAGGTTGAGCAGCAGGTGCGGCTCGTGCTTGAGGTGCTCGGGCACCAGCACCCCCGGGCGGCGGGCGTCGAGGTGGATCATCGTCAGGCCCTGTTCGAGCGAGCCGAGGAGCCGGGTCTTCTTTTCGTCCGTCCGCTTGTCCATCGGCCTCAACGCTTGCGCATCACCCGATCCATCTCGCGCTTCGTTTCCCGTTCCTTGATCGTCTGCCGCCGGTCTTCGTGCGTCTTGCCCGTACACAGCCCGAGCTTCACTTTGGCCTTGCCGCCCTTGAAGTAAATCATGAGCGGGATGATGGAATAACCGCGTTCCACGACTTTCGCGCCCCACTTGTCGATCTGTTCCCGGTGCAACAGCAATTTCCGCGGCCGGGTAGGCAAATGGGCGAAGTGGGTCGCCGCCTTGTACGCGCCAATGTGGGCGTTGACGAGGAACAGCTCTTTGCCTTTCGGCAGCGCGTAGGCGTCGCTGAGGCTCGCCTCCCCATTGCGCAGCGCCTTTACTTCCGAGCCGATCAGCTCCAGCCCCGCTTCCAGCGTGTCCTCGACGGTGTAGTCGAAGCGGGCGCGCCGGTGCTCGGTGACGATCGATTCGGCGCCGGGAGGGGTGTCGTGCTTGGCCACTGGCGCTGCTCTACCCTTTATCCGGCGACCACGCTCAGGTTGTCGATCAGGCGGGTCTTGCCCACGAAGGCGGCGATCAGCGCGCGCGCCGGCACCCCGGGCTCGAGCCGCAGCAGCGGCTGCAGCGTCTGGGCGTTCACCAGCGCGACGTAGTCTTCGCGGATCTTCGCGTCGGTGAGGAAGCCGCGGATCCGCTCCAGCAACACCTGGGCGTCGCGCTCGCCGGCCTTCGCCAGCGCCTGCGCCGCCTTCAGCCCCCGCGAGAGCGCCAGCGCCTGCCGGCGTTCGTCCGCGCTCAGGTAGGTGTTGCGCGAGCTGAGCGCGAGGCCGTCTGGCTCCCGCACCGTCGGCATCCCCACGATCTCCACCCCGAGGTTCAGGTCGGCGTTGAGCGCCTTGATCACCTGCAGCTGCTGGTAGTCCTTCTCCCCGAACAGCGCCAGGTGGGGGCGGAACATCGCCAGCAGCTTGGTCACCACCGTCGCCACGCCCTTGAAGTGGCCCGGCCGCTTCTCGCCGCACAGCCCCTGGCTGACCTGGGTCACCTCGACGGACGTCTGGAAGCCGGGCGGGTAGATCTCCTTCGGCTCGGGCGTGAAGACCACCGTCGCCCCCGCGCTCTGGCACTTGTCGAGATCGCCCTGCAGATCCCGCGGGTAGCGCGACAGATCCTCGGTGGGGCCGAACTGGGTCGGGTTGACGAAGATGGTGGTCGCCACCCCGTCCGCCCGCTTCGCCCCTTCGCGGATCAACGACAGGTGACCTTCGTGCAGAAAGCCCATCGTCGGGACCAGCGCGAGCCGCTTCCCGGTCGACCACTGCCTGGCCGAGAACGCCTGCACCTCGGCGACGGTGCTCAAGATCTGCATCGGGCCTGCTTTCAGACCGGCACGCCGTAGACCGCGCTCTTCTCTTCCGGCTCGGTCGTCTCGACGTCCGGGTTGCTGGCGACGAGCCGAATCGAGGTGGAGTGGAACGAGTGGTCGGTGTCCGGGAAGGTCTCGGCGCGCACCTCGGTGAAGAAGCTCTGGGCCGCCTGGGTGATGCCGGTGAACAGGTCGGCGTAGCGCTTGACGAACTTCGGCTTGAAGTCCGGGTTGAGGCCGAGCAGGTCGTAGCAGACCAGCACCTGGCCATCGCAGTGCTTGCCCGCGCCGATCCCGATCGTGGGGATGCTCAGCCGGGCGGTGATCTGCTTCGCCAATTCCAGCGGGACCCCCTCCAGCACCACCGCGTAGCAGCCGGCCGCCTCGAGCGCGACCGCGTCCTCCAGCAGCCGGCGCGCAGTCTGCTCGTCGCGCCCCTGCACCACGTAGCCGCCCATCTTGTGCACCGACTGCGGGGTCAGGCCCAGGTGGCCCATCACCGGAATCGACGCCCGCACGATCCGCTCGATCGTCTGCGAGAACTCCGCTCCGCCCTCGAGCTTGACGCTGCCCACCCCGCCTTCCGATACCAGCCGGCCGGCGTTGCGCACCGCCTCTTCCACCGAGTTCTGGTAGCTCATGAACGGCAGATCGCCGACCACGTGCGCCCGCTTGGCTCCGCGGCTGACCGCCTTCGAGTGGTAGACCATCTGGTCCATCGTCACCGGGAGGGTCGAGTCGTTGCCCTGGACGACCATTCCCAGCGAGTCGCCCACCAACAGCACGTCGGCGCCGGCGTCATCGAGGATCCGCGCGAACGTCGCGTCGTACGCGGTGACCATGCAGATCTTCTGACCGGCGGTCTTCTGCTTCTTCAGCGTGTGGATGGTGACCTTGTTCACGGTTCACCTCCGGGGGGAGTGCGGGTGGTTGTCTGTGTTTGCTTCAGCCTCGGCGCCGGTGGAACCGGTCGCCGTGCTCCCGTCGGGCTCGCCTGGCGCCTGTGAAAGGCCACCTTCGGCTCGCCCGATGGCGACTATTTAACGGCGACTGGCCAGCGGTTGGTAGTGGTGAGTGCCCTTCTTTGTCTGCCGCACCACGTTCATCAAATTCTCCAGATCTTCCGCGTTGTTGACGAAGTCGATGTCCGAGGTGTTCACCACCAGCAGCGGGGTGTCGACGTAGTGGAAGAAGAACTCGTTGTACCGGCGGCACAGATCCTCGAGGTAGGTGGGGTCGAACTTCCGCTCGAACTCCCGCGCCCGCTTCCGGATCCGCGCCATCAGCACGTCGTTGCGCGCCTGGAGGTAGATCACCAGGTCCGGCTTGGTCACCCGCGGCCCCAGCGCCTCGAACACCCGCTCGTAGAGCGCCAGCTCGTTCGGGTCGAGGGTGAGGTGGGCGAAGATCCGATCCTTCGCGAACAGGTAGTCGCTCATCGTCACCGCGCTGAACAGATCCTGCTGGAACAGCTCCTGCTGCTGCTTGAACCGGCTGAGCAGGAAGAACATCTGGGTCTGGAAGGCGAACTTCGCCTTGTCCCCGTAGAACGACGAGAGGAACGGATTCTCTTCCACCACCTCCATCACCCGCCGCGCCTGGAAGCGCTCCGCGAGGATGTTGGTGAGGGACGACTTTCCGACGCCGATCGGGCCTTCTACGACGATGTAGCGGTGATCGCTCAATCGCGCTCCAGGGCCGGTAAATCGGCCTCAAAACGTGCCGCGCTTAGACCGTGCCTTGGCAATTGTCGAGTAATCCCGAAGGTTTTTTGACGGCCAATGTCACGTAACGTATGGTCACTCCATGGCGAGTTCGAGGGGGAAGTCGCAGGCGAGGAAGGTGATTGAGCTGCCGCTGGTGGCGCAGGCTCCCGAGGTTCCAGCCGAGATCGCGGCCAGCCCGCTCTACGGGGTGGCGATGCTGAAGATCGCGATGGAGCTGAAGAAGGCCGACGCCCGGCCGCTCGAGGAGCTGGTGAGCAGCGTGCTCCAGCGGATGCACCTGCCCGAGGAAGACTTCCGCCAGTTCCTCGCCAGCAACGGCGGGCTGCTGCGGACGATCGCGCTCAAGCAGCGGTACTGAAAAAATGCTCAAGCCCAGACGCAAGCTCCCGGTGAAAGTGGTCGAGCGCGCGAAGGCGTTGGCTCAGACCCGGCCTTTGGTGAAGACTGCGGCGCAAGAGAAGAAGGCGAAGGTCGTCGCCGCGCTCAAGCGTCTGCACCCGATGGACTGAAGCAAAGGCCCTGAAGTGGAACAAAGCGTCATCACCGTCGTCCTGCTGCCCGCCGCGCTCGCGATCATCATGCTCGGGCTGGGGCTGACCCTCACCCTCGCCGACTTCAAGCGGGTGGTGGCGTACCCCAAGGCGGTGGCGGTCGGGCTGGTCTGCCAGATGCTGCTGCTGCCGGTGGTCTGCTTCGGGATCGCCAAGCTGTTCGCGCTGCCGCCCGAGCTGGCGGTGGGGCTGATGCTGCTCTCCGCCTCGCCCGGCGGCGCGACCGCCAACCTCTTCAGCCACCTCGCCAACGGCGACGTCGCGCTCAACATCACCCTCACCGCGGTCAACAGCCTGCTCACCCTGCTGACGCTCCCGTTCATCGTCAACTTCGCGCTGCTGCAGTTCATCGGCGAGGGGAAGGTGATCCCGCTCCAGTTCGACAAGGTGCTCCAGGTGTTCGCGATCGTGCTCATCCCGGTGGCGATCGGGATGACGATCCGCAACCGGAGCCTGGCCACCGCGCAGAAGCTGGAGAAGCCGCTGCGGGCCATCTCGGCGGTGGTGCTGCTGCTGGTGGTGATCGGCGCGGTGGTCAAGGAGCGCGCCCGCATCCTCGACTACCTCCAGCTGGTCGGCGGCGCGGCCTTCGCCTTCAACGTGATCAGCATGGCGATCGGCTACTACGTCCCGCTGCTGTTCAAGCTGCCCCGCAAGCAGGCGATCGCGATCGGGATGGAGATCGGGGTGCACAACGGGACGCTGGCGATCGCGATCGCCTCCAGCCCGCTGCTGCTCAACAACTCGCAGATGGCGGTGCCGCCGGCGATCTACAGCCTGATCATGTTCTTCACCGCCGCCGCGTTCGGCTTCCTCGTCAACCGCCGCAAAGAACCTGCGGTCGCGGTCGCCGAGACCTAAGGGAACTTCAGGGTCGGGACCCACTTGCAGAACGCGGCGTCGAGCCGCTTCCAGCCTTCCTCGCCGAGCGTCTGCCGCAGCGCCGTCCCGCCGGTCGGATCGGTGCGCTGCTGCTCGAGCACCCGCCGGATGAACGGGCGCAGCAGCTGCTGCTCCTGCAGGTAGAGCATCAGGTAGCGCGCCTGGGCGTAGTGCACCGCCTCGTCGTCGTCGCGAAAGGTGGCGTCGGTGGTCGCCACCAGCTTCGCGAACGGCAGCACCTGGCGGTTCTTCAGCCCCTCGTTCAGCCCCGCCAGCCGCCAGTTGGTGCGGCCGATCATCTTCCCGTCCCGCTCGTCGCTCTGCTCGAACAGCGAGGCCAGCCCCTCGTTGAGCCAGGTGGGCACGGCGGGGAAGTTCGCCGCGAAGTAGGGGTGGACCAGCTCGTGGACCAGGGTGCCCCCACCGGTGGCGATGTTCATCACCAGCGCCCGGTGCTCCGACGAGGCGTACCCGTAGGGGGTGCCGGGGGACTCGTTCCACATCGCCTTCGCGTGCGCCTGGTAGCTGGTGGCGTCGCGGAACAGGAAGATGTCGTAGATCGCGGCGGGCTGCCTGGCGAAGAACTCGGCCTCAAGGTGCTTCACCGCCCAGCGCACCGTCTGCTCGGCGCTCTGCTGCACCTGCCTGTCGCCCGCGTCGCCCCAGACGACGAACGGCGGCTCGACCACCACCGCCAGATCTGCGATTGCCGCCCCGTACTTCTTCCGCTGTGTGGCGACGTGCTGGGAGTAGTCGGGCGCCGCAGCGGTCAGCATCGCGAGGATCAGCAGCATCTGACCGCAGACGCTCGGCGAGCGCCGGTTGTTCCGGGCCTACGAGAACTTCGACAGCAACGCCTTGAGGGTGTCCGAGTTCTCCGGATCTGCCTTCAGCGCGGCGGTCAGCGCCTTGCGGCAGCCGGGGCGATCGCCGGCCTGCTCGAACGCAATCGCCGCGTCCTTGTAGGCGGTCGCTCGCATCTTCGCGAAGGCGGCCGAGTAGTTGGTCGGCGGGCTCGGTGCCTTGACCAGCTCCGCGACCGTCATGAACTTCGGAGCGGCCTTCTCCGGCTTGCCGTCCTCGTAGTCCTTCTTCGCCGCGGCAAACAGCTCGTGCGCCTTCTCGTACGACTCCGGCAGGCCGAACCGGCTGGTCGCCAGCGGCAGGGTGTAGAGCTCCGGTGCAGGGCCCTTCATGTTCGAAATGGGTTCCACGGTGTCCCCGAGAGTGAGGGTGAGACTGGTGAGGAGGAAGAGAACCAAGCGTCAGTCGGCCGCGTTCTTGTGGTTGTCGTGGAAGAACTTGTACTGCTTCGGGAACTCCGCCTTCATCGCCGCCGGGTCGCGTTGGTAGAGCGCGTACGCCTCGGCGTAGCCCTCGGGGCCCTGCGAGGCCCCGTAGCCCGAGACCGAGGCTTCCTTGCCCCGCGCCTTGGAGTAGGCGGCCAGCTCCTTCGACGAAGTGGAGATCTTCTTGTCGGCGCCCACCGTCACCGTCGCCACTGCCTTGAGGTCCTTCATCCTGGCGTCCGTGGCGGCCTTCAGCGGCAGGTAGGCGACGTTCGCGTCGGCGTAGGCCCGGGCGGTCTGCTCCTGCTTGTCGGTGGCGGCGACCCAGGTGTCGGCTTTCGACTCCGACTTGTGGCCCGACATCCCCTTCAGCGCGGTGTCGCGCGTGGCCTTGGCGGCATCCAGTGCGGTCTGCGCCTTGGTGAGCTCCTCCGGGGTCTTGGCGCTCTGCAGCTTTCCGAGCGCGGCGGTGACGCCGTTCTGTGCGCTCACGAACGCCATCCCGGGCTTGTCCTTGCCGCTGACCGAGCCGAAGGAGGTCGAGGCGCCGTTCGCGGTGGTCGGGTCGAGCGGCTTGCCCGGGCCCCAGGCTGCGCTGTTGGCTTCCGCCGCCGGGTTGAGCTTCTCCACCGACGCGTTGCTCAGGTCGGAGGCCTTGTTGAACTCCAGCGCTGCGTCGTCGCGCGCCCGCCCCTCGACCGCATGGCCCGCCTCGTGGACGATCACGTGCATCGAGGCCTTGCGCGCATCGGTGCCGGTCGGGAAGGCCGCGTCGTACAGCTGGATCGCGCCCGGCTTGACCCGCTTGCCGCCGTCGGTGTCGGTGTTGGGCATGTACTCGCCGGCGATGGTGCCCTTGTTGCCCATCTCGGCCTGGGACTTCGCCGAGGCCTTGCCGTTGCGGATCAGGTCGAGCCCCTTGAGCTTCTGCTGGTCTGCCGCAGGCATCGTCGCGAACGACTCGTGGGCGCGCGAGAGCTCTTCGGCCGTCCACGGCTTGTCGCCGTCCTTCACCTGCATCCCGAAGTCCTTCTCGATCGCGGCTTTCGCCTTCGCGGCGGCCGCCTTCTCGAGGTCGGCCTTCGGGGTCCCGGGCTTGGCCGCCTTGGTGGCCTCGCCGAGGAAGTCGGAGGCGGTCGGGCGCGCCGCCGGGTTGGCCCCCTTCGAGGCGGCGGTGTTGAGGGTTCCGTCCTTGAGGGTCGGGCCGCACCCGCAGTCCGCGCCGTGGACGTGGCCGGCGTCGATCTTGGACGACTTCGAGACGGTGCCGGGAGCCGAGCCGGCGTTGGCGTGGACGACCGAGCGCTGCCCCGAGATCTGCTGCTTGAGGTCCGCCCGCTCGGAGACCATTGGCTTGTGCGCGGCGTAGCGGCCGCTCACCGACATCAGCTTCTTCTTCAGCAGGTCGAAGCCTTCCTGGGCCAGCTTCGCCGGCTCAGGCGGCTTGTAGGCCGGCTCGAGCTTCACCGGCTCGGCCTTCTTCGCTTCGACCGTCGGACCCACGCTCGCCGCCGTCTTCGGCTTGATTCCGTCGACACCCATGTCCTGTCAGACCCCCGGTTGGAAGGGTCGGCATTCTACGCCAGCCGAGGGGCCGAACTACAGCGCGCGCTCGAGCGCGGCGAACTCGGCCACCGAGAGCGTCTCGGCGCGGCGGATCCCGTCGATCCCCGCCCGCAGCAGCGCTCCGGCCAGATCCATCGCCTTGAAGGCCGGGTCGCCCTTGAGCGAGTTGAGCAGCGTCTTTCGCCGGTGGGCGAACCCCGCCCTCACCAGCTTGCGAAAGCGCGCCTCGTCGGTCACTTCCGCCGCCGGCTTCTGCCGCCGGGTCAGCCGCACCACCGCCGAGTCGACGTTCGGCGGGGGATGGAAGAGGTTGCGAGAGAGCTTGAAGACCAGCTCGACGTCGTACCGCAGCCCCAGCAGCACCGAGAGCAGCCCGTAGTCCCGCCCGCCCGGGGGCGCCGCCAGCCGGGTCACCACCTCCAGCTGAAGGGTGAACACCGCCCGGGTCACGTGGTCCGACTGATCGAGCACCTCGAAGAGGATCGAGCTCGACAGGTGGTAGGGCAGGTTCCCCACCACCGCCACCTGGTCGGCGCCGGCGGTCTTGGCGAAGTCGATCTCGGCCGCGTTGCCCGCCACCACGGTGAGCCCGGGCAGCTTCATCGACTCGAGCACCCGCACCATGTCGCGGTCGCGCTCGACGGCGGTGACCTTCGCGCCGGTGGCGAGCAGCGCGCGGGTCAGGTGCCCCAGGCCCGGCCCCAGCTCGACCACCGGCTCGTCCTTCTGCAGCCGGGCCGCCTCGGCGATCTTCTTCAGCGCGTGCTCGTCGCCGAGGAAGTTCTGGCCCCAGCTGTACTTCGGCTTGAGCCCGAAGCGGCGGAGCAGATCAGCGGGAGAGTCCGGGCTCACAGGCGCCATGCGGGATCCGAGTTGAGAGAGAAGTCGGCGCGGCCGCCGCGCTTGAGCGCTTCGTACCCCGCGACGGCGATCATCGCCCCGTTGTCGGTGCACAGCCGCTGCGGCGGCAGGCACAGCCGCACCCCCGCCTCGGTGGCGCGCTCTTGCGCCAGCGCCCGCAGCCGCGAGTTGGCCGCCACCCCGCCGCAGATCACCAGGGTCTTGCTGTGGTGCTTCTTCGCCGCGGCGAGGATCTTCTTCGTCAGCACGTCGGCCACCGCCTCCTGAAACGACGCGCACAGATCGGCCAGCGCCTGGCCGGTCGGCTGCCCGTGCTCGCGCACGTGGTTGAGCACCGAGGTCTTCAGGCCCGAGAAGCTCCAGTCGAAGACGTCGGGGCCGGGCAGCGCGCGCGGAAACCGGATCGCCTTCGGATCTCCGCGCTGCGCCAGCTCGTCGATCGGCTGGCCGCCGGGGTAGGGGAGCCCGAGCACCTTCGCGACCTTGTCGTAGGCCTCGCCGGCGGCGTCGTCGCGGGTCGCTCCGATCCGGTGGTAGGTGCCGAAGGCCGGGACGTCGTAGAGGCTGGTGTGTCCGCCCGAGACGATCAGCCCGAAGAACGGCGGCTCGGGCGCATCGGGCAGCAGCCGGATCGCCAGCAGGTGGCCCTCGAGGTGGTTGACGCCCGCGAACGGCAGCCCGGTGGCGAGCGAGAGCGCCTTGGCCACCTGCAGCCCGACCAGCAGCGCGCCCTGCAGCCCCGGCCCGCTGGTGACCGCCAGCCCGTCGAGGTCCGACAGCTGCAGCCCGGCGCGTGCGAGCGCCTCGTCGATCACCGGCATCACCTGCACCACGTGGTTCCGGCTGGCGAGCTCGGGCACCACTCCGCCCCAGCGGCGGTGGATGTCGATCTGGGTCGAGACCACGTCCGAGAGCGCAACCCGGCCGTCGACCACCACCGACGCGGCGGTCTCGTCACACGAGGTCTCGATGCCCAGCACCTTCACGCCGTTACCGCCCGATCACTTGAGCTGGCCGAGCGCAGCCCGAACTTCGTCGGCCATCGTCCCGGTCGGCTTCAGCTTCAAGTACTGCTGGTAGGGCGCCTTGGCTTCGTTGTTGCGCCCCATGTTCTGGAACGCCATCCCGAGCGCGAGCCACGCCTGGGCGTTGGTGGAGTCGGAGGCCACCGACTCCTTCAGCAGCGGCACCGCCTCGCGGTAGCCGGTGTCCGAGAGCACCATCGAGATCCCCAGGCCGGTCTTCGCTTCCTGCGACCCGGGTTGGAGCACCAGCGCCTTCTTGTAGGCCTTGAGCGCGGTGCCCCAGCGCTCCTTCGAGATCGCCTTCTTCGCCTCGCCGATCAGCGTCTCGTACTCGCCCTCGCCGTCCGTGCTGCCCCCATCGGAGGGGACCCCGATCACGCCCGCGTCGACCCCCGGTGCGCCCGCATCTTTGGCGGCCGCGGCCGCGACGACCGCGCCCGCGTCGGTGACGGGAATCGGAAGGGCCAGGGCCACTGCCGCGTCGGCCGGCTCGACCGCGACGTTCACCAGCGCCGCCGAGGCATCGAAGCCCTCGGGCTCGAGCGCGATCGCGCCCGCATCGACGACGGTGGGAACGATCGCCAGCTCCGCTCCGCCGCCGGTGCCGCCCATCAACTCGGGGTCCGGAGCGACCTGGGACAGGATCGCCGCTGCCGCCGCGCCGAGGGTCAGGCCGAGGATCACCACCACCGGAGTGGTGAACCGCCGCCGGGCGACCGGGGGCAGCGTGTCGTCGTCGTCGACCGCGGGCTGGGTGGGCAGCGAAGGGGTGTTCTCGTCGGTGAAGAACTGATCTTCGGGCGAAGCGCCCTGGGCCACCGGCGAGACCTGCGGTACGGGGACCACTCCGTGCCCGGGGTACGGCGGCAGCGCCAACTGCCCCGGAGGCGGCCCCGGCGGAGGCGTCATGTCCGAGGGTGGCGGAGGGATGTTGATCGGCGCGGGAGGCCTGGGCAGGTTCTTCGCCACCGGCACTTCGAGCGGCGTGGGGCGGGTGCTGGATGCGGGCGGCGCCGGCTCGGGCTCGAGGTCCAGCGGGGCCAGCTCGTCGATCATCGGCAGCGACGAAGCGGGAGACAGCGGCGGCAGCACCACCTTCTCCAGGGCTGCTCCTCCGAAGACCGGCGCCCGGTGCGGCTCGGCCGGCGCAGCCGCCACCGCCACCGGCCTGGGCTCGTCGGGTCGGGTCCAGGCCCGCACCGGAGCCCAGATCGACGAGGCGCTGATTCCTTCCGGATCGAGGTGGCTCCACTTGTCGAGCAGGTGGGTGCGCGCGCGCTCGAGCTCGTTGGACCGCGGCGGCTCGACCAGGAACTGCGAGGCCGGATCGCGCATCGCCGGGCTGGTCACCGGAACCGGGGTGATCGGGATCTCGGCGGTGGGCGGGCCCTTGGACCTGGGCGCAAACTTGATCACCTCGGCGGCGGGCTTCACCGGCGCCGCAGCCGGAGCGGCCCGCGGGGGCTCGACCTCGATCGGAATCTCCACCGGCTCCTCGAGCACCGCCGACGGCAGCTCGGGCTCGGCGGCAGCGACGTGGAAGGCGACCTGCTGTTCGACGCTCGGAATCGGCGGCGAGGGGAGCGGGACCACCTCGAGCTCGATCTGCGCGGGGGTGGTCGACACCTCGGTGGGCATCGGGTGGGTGGCGGTGACTTCCGGCGGCCGGCCCGGCTCGGCGCCCAGCGGCTGGGGCCCGATGTTCAGCCACTCCTCGATGCCCGGCTTCTTCTTCGAGGGCTCTTCGACGGTGGGCGGCGCCCCCAGCTCTTTGATCAGCCCTTCGAAGTACAGCTTGCTGATGATCCCCAGTGCGGCGAGATCCTCGAAGTCCGAGTCGTCGACCACCTTCGCCAGCGGCCGGCGCCCGTCGAACAACCGCAGCAGCCCGTTCACCTCGTCGGGGATCTCGGAGAGCCGATCGGCCAGCTGGGTGTAGTCGAGCTCGAACACCGTCTCGAGCGGAGGCAGCTGCTCCAGCATCCGGCCCCACTCGTCGAGCCGCCGCATGCCTTCCATCAACAGGCCCTGGGTCGACATCTCGATCCGCTCGGGGCGCTCGACCGGCAGGAAGCCGACCTCGAACTTGCCCTCGAAGGTGTTGAGCATCCGGTAGAAGGCGTTCTCGCCCTTCAGCCGGCCCAGCTCGGAGTCGATCACCTTTCCTTCGCGGAAGTAGATCACTCCGGTGCGCTCGCCCTCGAGCTTGATCGTGCCGGTCTTGCGGCCGATCTCGAACGTCTGGACCAGGTCGACCACGCCCATGTCGGCGAGGCTGCCGGCGAACCCGGCCTTCGTCTCCCGCTTCTCGTGGCGTTCCTTCTCGACCTTCTGAAGGATCATCTTCACGCGGGTGACGATCTCTTTGATGTAAATCGGCTTGGTCAGGTAGTCGTCGCCACCCAGCTCCAGGCCCTTGACCTTGAACTCCACCGACTTCTGGTTGGTGAGGAAGACGTAAGGGATGTGCCGGAAGCGCTCGTCGCTCTTGAGCACCCGGCACAGCTCGAAGCCGTCCATCTCTGGCATCCGCGTGTCGGCGAGCACCAGGTCTGGAGGGCTGATCTGGACCTTCTCCAGCGCATCCTTGCCATGAATCGCGGTCGTGACCTGGAAGCCAGCCTTCTTCAGGCTGACCTCCATCACGCGCAGGCTCTTCGCGTCTCCATCGACGAGGAGGAGATGCTGCTTCGCCAAAGTGAGAAACCTCGGTTAAAGGAAAGGGGGATTTAGGACGCCGCGAGGTATTCCGCCAGAACTGCGCGGTCTTCCTCACTCATCGTCAGGAACTCGAACCCCATGCCGCCGGGCAAAGCGGGCTCGGGAAAGCGACGAACCCAGGCCACCCGGCCCTGGGCTCGGACGGGACGCGATACGCCGGGAACGCGAAACTCGAGCGAAAGTTGCTCACCTTGCTCCAGCAACAGGTCGGCCCGAATGAAACTCCCACCTTCGGAAAGATCGGCGCTGGTGAAGTGGAGCTCGCCCTGGGCGTCGAAGCCTTTGAAGTCGACCTGCAGCGCCCGGCGTTCGAAGCGGCGGTTCTGGGCGTTGGTCAGCGGGGCCTCGTCTGCTCGGTCGGTCACTTGAAGAATCCTTTCTTCTCTCCGGCCTTCTTCTTGCGCATCTCGATCAGCCGAAGCTCCTGATTGGCCTCGAGGTGGCGGGGGTTGAGCTGCACCGCCTGCTTGAAGTGGGTCTCGGCCCGGTTGATGTCGCCCTCGACGCGCGCGATCACGCCCAATTGGTAATGCGCCCGATCGCACTGCGGGTCGGCTTTCAGCGCGCTGGCCATCAAATCCTTGGCGCTCTGGGCCTCGGCCTTGCGGGTGGGGTCCATGTAGATCGCCCACGCCTGGGCCGCGAGGGCGACACCCTTTTTGTCCTTCTCATAGGCGCGCGCGAAGTGCTCTTCGGCCTGGCGGTAGTCGCGCTTCTTGAAGAACACCTCGCCCATCTTCAACAGATCCTCGGCCTTGCTCTCGTTGGCCGGCCTCGGGGGGGGGGCGGCTCGGCCGGTGGCGAGGTTGCTCATGTACGCGGCGCGCTTCGCGTCGTCGTAGAGCGTCTCGTAGGCCTCGCGAATCGACTCGAACACCAGGGTCATCTTCTCCTGGTAGGTGGGGAGCGAGGCCGGCAACCGATCGGGGTGGAAGAGCTTGGCGAGGGTGAGGAAGGAGCTCTTCACCTGCTCCTTGCCTGCGCCGACCGGGAGGCTGAGGATTGCGTAGAGCTCTTTCTTCGTCTGCAGCTGGGTGATGCGCTGGTCGATCTGGGCGGCCAGCTGGGTCTCGGGCGCGGTGGGATCGGGGCCCGACGGGCCTGCGGCTGCGGCCGCCGGCTGGGAGACCGGAACGGGCGCCGGAGCGGGGGCCTGGTTTGGCGCCAGCCGGTTGGAGGGCATGGTGCCCATGTTCTCCATCGCACGGCGAAGCAGCCGCTGACGGCGCAGGCGGGAGGCTTCAGCTGGATCGGAGGGATCGCCCAATTCGTCGTCTCCGCTCAGAGTGTCATCATTCCAGCTGGCAGGTTCAATCACCGACTCGACCGAGGCCTCGATGATCGGCGCGTTGTCGATGCTCGGACCCGCGCGGCCGACGAGCTGTTCGAGGTTCGAGTCGGCCCGCTTGAGCGCCTCTTCGAAAGACGTGACGCCGGGAGCGACCGCCGGCCCGCCGGGCACCGGCTGGACGAGTCGCCAGAGATCTCCCTCTCCTTCGTCGGCCTGACCGGCGGGCCCGAGGATGAGCGGCTTGTTCGGCACCGACTGGTTCCAGGAGGGGGGCACCACGAAGGCCGGTTGGGTGCCTTCCCTCGACGAGGCGGCGCTCGACGCGCTCGATGCGCGCAGCGCCTCGTTCATCCGCTTCAGCAGGCTGTCCTGGGCGCGGTGCTGATCGGCGGTCTTCGGCTGCTCGGCGCGCGGGGCCGCTGGGGCTGCTTCCATTGCGGCCGGCTGAGCTCTGGGCGCGAACCAACCCGAGACCCCGGCCTCGCGCTGATCGGACTCGATCCGCTTGCGGATCTCTTCGGCGCGCCGAAGGTCGTCCTGAATCTGCTCGTCATCGGCCAGGCGGCGCTCGGCGGCCATCTGGGCCTCTTCGGCGGCGCGGATCCGCTGGTCTTCTGCCACCTGCCTGGCTTCGTCGGCGGCGCCGCGGGTCTTCTCCTCGGCGAGGCGGACTTCTTCTGCGAACTGGGCGGCTTCCTCGGCCAGACCGGTCTGGATCGCGGCCTCGAGGGTGCGGGCTTCTTCCGCGGCCCTGGCCTCCTCGGCCAGGCGGGCCTCTTCAGCAACCCGCGCGCTCTCGGCGGCGACCCGGGCTTCCTCGGCGACGCGGGCTTCCTCGGCGACGCGGGCTTCCTCGGCGACGCGCGCTTCCTCGGCGACGCGCGCTTCCTCGGCGACGCGCGCTTCCTCGGCGAGACGGGCCTCTGCAACGAGACGCGTCTCCTCGGCGACGCGGGCTTCCTCGGTGAGGCGTGCTTCCTCGGCGGCGACGCGGGCTTCCTCGGCGGCGACGCGGGCTTCCTCGGCGAGACGTGCTTCCTCGGCGACTCGGGCCTCTTCAGCCAGCCGGGCCTCTTCAGCCAGCCGGGCCTCTTCAGCCAGCCGGGCCTCTTCGGCCAGCCGGGCCTCTTCAGCCAGCCGGGCCTCTT
>JAGSPQ010000954.1 GCA_018262385.1 Myxococcaceae bacterium
CTCGACCGCGTCGATCTGCCGGCAGGCGAGCAGCTTCGGCCACAGGTCGATCACCGCCCGCCTCCCGGCCGCACCAGGTGCAGCCCGCCGCCACCCGCGTCGAAGGTCTTGCGCATCAGCGCCGCGCACTCTCTGGCCGCCACCAGCGCAGGCTGCCCGAGCGGCCGGATGTTGCTCAGGCAGTTCTTCTCCGAGTTGTCCTGGTTCAGCCGCGGCTTGAACGCGGTGTAGATCGACAGCGAGTCGCCGGTGCCCAGGCCCGGGCGCTCGCCGACCAGGATCACCGTCGAGCGCGCCTGGGTCAGCGCGCCGATCTCGTCCTGCACCCCGATGCGCGCGAAGCGGACGAACAGCGGCTTGCCCACCGTCAGGCCCACCGCCCTCAGCTCTTTGGTCAGCGCCGGGACCAGCACCTCGCCCTGCTCGAGGATCGCCCACGCCGCCAGCCCGTCGGCGGCGATGATCTGCACGTCGACGCCGCGGGTGGCTTCCGCTTCGAGGCGCTTGCGGCTCTCGTCGTTCAGCCGGCGGCCGTGGTCCGGGAAGAGCAGGTACTCCTCTTTGTCCTTCGCCCGCGTCGCCAGCGCAATCGCGCCCAGCTTCGCCGCGAAAACGTCCAACACCTCGCTCTGCACCGCGTCGAGGGCGATCGCGTGCTCGGCGCGAAGGCCGACGTAGACCTTGGTCAGGTAGCGGGTGCCGGTGCGCCCCTGGACGATCCGCGCCGGGGTCTGCTCGACGATCTTCTTCAGCTCGCGCGCGTCTCGCGGCGGCGGGATCTTCACCACCCGCGGCACGCAGCCGTCGACGCACTCCTCGGCGGGAGCGGCCTTGCGGGGCACCGGCTCGCCGGCCCGCTCGAACTCCTCGCGCAGCACCTTGCGGACGAGGTCTTCCAGCTCGGTGCTCATCGGCGCGGCCCCATCGCGAACAGGCTGGCGTCGCCGGCGCGCGCGGTGAGCTTGCCGTTGCGCCACAGCCCGATCGACTCCATCCACTGCTCGAACTCGGGCGCGGGCTTCAGCTTCAGGATCTCGCGCAGCGCCGCGTTGTTGTGAAACGAGGTCGTCTGGTAGTTGAGCATCACGTCGTCCCCCATCGGGATGCCCATCAGGTAGTTGACCCCGGCCATCGCCAGCAGCATCTCGAGGTTCTCCTGGTCGTTCTGATCCGCGTTCGCGTGGTTCGTGTAGCAGGCGTCGCACCCCATCGGGATGCCCAGCAGCTTGCCCATGAAGTGGTCTTCGAGGCCGGCGCGGGTGATCTGCTTCGCGTCGCGCAGGTACTCGGGGCCGATGAAGCCCACCACGCTGTTGAGCAGGAACGGCTGGTACCGCCGCGCCAGCCCGTACGCCCGCGCCTCCATCGTCACCTGGTCGGTGTCGTGGTGCGCGTTCGCCGACAGCGCGGTGCCCTGCCCCGTCTCGAAATACATCACGTTCGGGCCCTGCGCCGTCCCCTCGCGGCGGGTGAGGTCCAGCGCCTCGTCGAGCAGCTTCACGCTCACGCCGAAGTTCTTGTTCGCCCCTTCCGAGCCGGAGATCGACTGGAACATCAGATCGAGCGGAGCCCCCTTCTTCTCGATCGCCTCCATCTGCACCGTCAGGTGGGCCAGCACGCAGTTCTGGGTCGGCACCCGGAAGCGCCGCATCAGGTCCTTGGTCGCCTTGAGGATGTCCGCGCACTTCTCGATGTCGTCCGTCGAGGGGTTGACCCCGATCACCGCGTCCCCGTTGCCGTAGCTCAGCCCGTCTTTCACCGCCGCCAGCACGCCGTCGACGTCGTCCCGCGGGTGGTTCGGCTGCAGCCGCGAGCTGATCCGCCCATCGAGACCGATGGTGTTGTTGCAGCGCGCGGTGACCCGGATCTTCCGGCCGGCCATCACCAGGTCCATGTTCGACATCAGCTTCGCCGCCGCCGCGCCCATCTCGGGCGTCAGCCCAAAGGAGATTTCCGACACCTGCTCGCCGGTCGTGGCCCCGTCGAGGATCCACTCGCGCAGCTCGGCCACGCTCCAGCCGCAGATCTTCCGGTACGCGCGGTCGGCCTGGGGCTTCGACAGATCGTCCTCGATCACCCGCGTCACTTCGTCGAGCTCGTACGGCACCGAAGGGCTCTCGCGCAGCTCCTTCATCGTCACGTCCGCCAACACCAGCTTCGCCGCCGCCATCTCGCGCATCGAGCGCGCCGCCAGGCCCGCCTGCACGTCACCCGACCGCGGCTCGTTCGCGCGCGCCAACACGTCCTTCATCGAAGGGAAGGTGTACGTCTCACCGAAGAGGGTCGTCCCGAGCTTGCGCAACGCGGCGCGGAACATGGATCAGCCGGGCGGCCGACGTCGAGGAAACGTGCGGTTCCGGCGACGGGGACCTCGGCCCCCGATCAGCTCCACCGCGGTCCGACTGCCGACTCGGCGGGACGCGGCACTTCCCTGCGGTGGATCCGTGGCTCCGTGCACTCGCCGGGCGTCGCGACGACCACCGCGACAGCAGGAAAGGCAGACAGGGTGCTCTCGCCAGCGGTCGTGCCTCTGCTTCGAGGCGACTCGGAGCTTGGTCAGCTGCGCCGAGCTCCGAACGGCGGCGCGAGAGTCTTCCTTGCGGTGGATTCGTGGCTCCGGGTTGGCACTGGCGCCTCGGCCTGGCGACGTCACGGCGGCAGGAA
>JAGSPQ010000955.1 GCA_018262385.1 Myxococcaceae bacterium
GCCGCGGCGAGGTAGGCCCAGAACTGCTGGATGCTCGGAGTCCCCGCCGGGAGGCTGACGTTGGCCCCCACCTTTCCGGTGGTGCCGTTCTTCACGTTCTTGCCGATCACCGTCGCGGTGATGTTGCCCTGGTGATCGCTGCCCGGGAGGCTGCGGGCGAAGTCGCCGATGATCGCCACCATCACGTTCTTCCCCGGCTGGTTCAGGTTGCGGCTCAAGAAGGTGTTGAGCGGGGGGAGGATGCGGGTGTTCATCATGTTGCGGACGTTGCTGCCGTCGGTGTCGCCGTGGGTGTCCCAGCCGCCGTCGGCCGCGAAGATCACGTTCGCGCCCGCCTGCACCATCAGGTCGGCCGCCACCATCTGGGTCCGGAAGTTGGTCACCCCGGTGGTGGTCGCGCCGATGCCGTACGCCTGGGAGAGCGCGTTGTAGTCGAGCGCCAGCCCCTGCTTGCGAAGCGCGTCGACGCCGGTGACGAACCCGTCGTTCACCGTCCGCAGGCTCTTCGGGCTGCGCAGCAGGCCGCGCTTCGACATCGTGCTCGAGCCGACCATCGCCTCGGTGGCGATGTTGCGGTTGGGCACCGTCGGATCTCCGACGCTGCCCCCGAGCGCGACGATGGTGGCCTTCATGTCGGTGATTCCCTGCAGCGAGACGTCGCCTTCGGCCGGGCGCGGCCCTTCCGGCATCTTGTTGCCGACCACCGCCGCCTTGATCGCCGCGTCCCCGCCGAGGTCCTTCGCCAGCTGGAGCAGGAAGCTGCGCCCGCCCATCCCGACCATCTGCGGCTGGGCCGCCTCGTGCGCGGTGAGCCCGTGGCGGATCCCGACCGACGCCATGTGCTCCTGGGCGAACTGCGGCATCGTCCCGTAGGTCGGCGCGTCGATCGCCAGGCCGTTGCCCAGCTGCTTCACCGTGCCGGCGCTGGTGCCGAAGTCGCCCGAGCCGAGGAAGCTGTCGGCGCTGGCGAACAGCGAGTTGTAGCCACCCTCGAGGAAGATCACGAGCAGGGTGGTCTTGTCGCCCGGCACCGTCTGGGCGAAGGCCGGCGAGACCCGGGACATCGCGGCCAGCCCGGCGAGGCCGGCGGCACCTTTCATCAACGAGCGGCGGGAGAAGTTGCTCATGGTCGGCTCCGAGGGCCCTGCAAGAATCAGTAGGTGAGGAAGCTGGTGGAGGACAGGACGGAGGCGCACGCGTAGGCCCACTTGCGGCGGGCGGCGGGCTCTTCGCCGGTCTTGTTGGTGACCAGCTCGACGCACGAGTCGAGCTCTTCGGTGTTGGCCTCGCGGCTCCAGAAGCGGTGGGCGAAGGCGCCGCACTTGGCCCGGGCGTTGGTGGGGTCGGGCGCCACGTCGTAGTCGGCGGTGGCGGTCACTCCGAGGCAGCCGACGAAGGCGACCCGCATCGAGGAGTAGAGCGAGACGGCGGTCGACTCCGGCTCGATGTACCAGCGGGGCGGGGTGACGCCGAAGGTGTTGGAGAGCGAGTCGAGCAGCGCGGGGGTGGTGCCGAGGACCCGGGCGTACTCGCCGCGCAGCGCGGTCAGCGGCTTGACCCGATCGCGATCGAAGCCGACCTGGTCCTCATCGCGCCCGACCTCGAGCCGCATCCCACCGAAGCCCTGGTAGTTGTAGCCCTGGTCGCAGACCGCCTCGACCGGCGCGGTGGGGTCGACCGGATCCACCGGCTTCACCACCGGCTCGACCGGCGCGTTGGGGTTCTGCTGCATCTTGATGTCGATCGTCGCGTGGTCGGCGCAGGCGGCAGCGAGGAGAGAGACCAGCACCGGAGTCAGAGTCTTGAGGTTCATGGGGGTCTCTTTCGGTTACTGGCAGAAGCTGGGGTCTTTGACGACGGTGGCCACGGCGGACTGGAGGGTTCCCTGGGTGCGGAACTCCTTCATGCAGCGATCGAACACCGGCCCCTCGCAGCGGTTCTCGCGGCGGCCGTAGAGGAACTCGAACGCCATCCGGCAGGTGCGGAAGTTGAACGACTCGCTGTTGGTGAGCGCGGTGATCAGCTCCTTGTCGTCCTTCACCTGGATCCCGCCGAGCATCGTCACCGGGGCGGTGAGGGTGTTGGGGGCGAAGGTCATCGTCGCGCCGTTGCCGACCCGCTTGGTGAGCACGCTGGCGGCGGTGTCGAGGGCGAACATCCCGTCGTAGTGGCAGGCGCGGCAGCCGGCGGCCTGGCGGCCGGTGGCGGTGATGTCGGCGTCGGGCGAGTTGGTGCTGGGGGTGAGCTTGAGGCCAATCACGTTGTTGAAGATCCGGTAGGCGGTCGACAGCTTGATCCCGCCCGGCTCGTTGCCCGCGTACCGCTTCAGCCACGCCGGGCTGCGCAGGTAGCCCAGCCCGTTCGGATCCGGCACCACCACCACCGCGTCGGCGGCGTTCTTCTCCACCCGGTACGGCCCGAGGAAGAGGTCGCGCCACGGCTTGCGCTTGGAGAGGACTTCCCACGCCACGTAGTACGGAGCGTCCTCTTCGCTGGTCGCGCCCGGGCTGCGGTTGAAGCTGGTGTTGGTGAAGCGGGCGAAGCGCTCGATGAAGTCGGTGGTGTCGAGCATCGCGTCAGCCTGGGCCTGGGGATCGACCGACTGGAGCAGCTCGAGGGTCGGCGACTTGCCCAGCAGCGCGACCGACAGCCGCACCGCG
>JAGSPQ010000956.1 GCA_018262385.1 Myxococcaceae bacterium
CGCGGCGGCTTCGGCGGACGGCCGGGACCAATCTCGGCGATCAGCTCATTGCGCGGCGGCTTCGGCGGACGGCCGGGACCAATCTCGGCGATCAGCTCATTGCGCGGCGGCTTGGGCGGACGGCCGGGACCAATCTCGGCGATCAGCTCGTTGCGCGGCGGCTTGGGCGGACGGCCGGGACCAATCTCTGCGATCAGCTCGTTGCGCGGCGGCTTGGGCGGACGGCCGGGGCCAATCTCGGCGATCAGCTCGTTGCGCGGCGGCTTGGGCGGACGGCCCGGACCAATCTCCGCGATCAGCTCGAAGCGCGAGGAGGGCGGCTTGATCGGCTTCGTCGCCGGCTTGGTGGGCTTCGACGGCTTCGACTCGGGCTTCCGCGACGGCGCTTTGGGCTTGCTGCGGTTGACGCTGCGGGAGCTCGGCTTGGGAATGCGCATTGTGGGAAATCCCCCTGGGTCGGAAAGTGGGAGCAAAACTGACAGCCTCTTCTTCCGTCGTCAAACCCGCGAGCGGGGGTAGAAGCGCAAGGGTGACGGGACCTCGGGGCCGGGCGCCGGGCTGCTGGGCTGCTCCGCCCAGCCTTCCTCTTCGGCCCTGGTGTTCGAGTTCCCCTGATAAATCAGCGCCTTGGCGCTGGACGAAGGGCTCAGCCGACGGTGCG
Organism: Myxococcaceae bacterium; assembly: GCA_018262385.1. GTDB lineage: Bacteria > Myxococcota > Myxococcia > Myxococcales > Myxococcaceae > JAGSPQ01. Next base: position 662 of record JAGSPQ010000956.1, read on the forward strand.
GGCGAAGTGCTCGGCCAGTCGCGCGAGCAGCTGGGCGTTCTGCGGCTCGGCGGCCTTCAGCTTTCCTGCTTCCTTTCGCAGCGCGGCCGGATCCTTCCCCGCGGCGACCAGCGCCTCGGCGCCGGCGTCGATCCACTGCAGCCAGGCCTCGGCGGTCAGCTCGAGGTGGAACTGAAACGCGTACGTGTTCCCGAGCCGAAACGCCTGCTGGGTGTAGCGATCGGTCGAGGCGAGCAGCGTCGCTCCGGGGACGGGGCTGAAGGTGTCCTGGTGCCAGTGGGCGACGATCGACCGGCTGGGCGCGCCGGCGATCACCGGATCCTCGAGGCCGGGCTTGGTCCACCGCACCGGGCCGATTCCCAGCTCGAAGCCGTTCTTGCCCTTCGAGACCTGCGCGCCCGCGGCGGCGGCGAGCAGCTGGGAGCCGAGGCAGATTCCCAGGCACGGCCGCTCGAGGGCGAGGCGCTCGGTGAGGAAGGCGAGCTCGTGTTGGAGGAACGGGTGACGCTCGACCTCGGCGACGCTCATTCCTCCGCCGAGGATCACCACCAGCTCGGCCTCGAGATCGACCCGCTCGAGATCGCGGAACCGGCGGACCAGCGAGAAGCCGACCCGGGTCAGCTCGGGTCCGATCAGCCCCAGGTCTTCGTGCTTCTCGTGCTGGATGACGACGGCGCGCATGGCGCGGACTGTGGCCCAGAGCTCAGAGCGCGTCGAGCAGCCCCATCCGATCTTTCAGCCGCAGCACCCGCCGGCAGGCGCTGTCGATCGCCGCGCGCGCCGCCGGCTCTTCCTCGCCGTAGCGGGTGAGGATCCCGACGTAGTCGAGCCCCTTGTCCCAGTCGGGCGGAGCGGTGGTCAGCAGCAGATCGTTCCCCGCCATCAGCGCCTGCTTGAGCACGTCTTCGCCGCTGCCGCTGATCGCATCGGCGAGCAGCTGGATCGACAGGTCGTCGGTGACCGAGATCCAGTCGTTGGCGTGCGCCAGCTTGACCAGCTCGGGCGAGAGGATCGCCGGGCGCGCGTTGAACGCAGGGTACGCGACGTTGGCGAGCATCACTCCGGCGAGCACCTCGCGGGTGCGCTGGAAGACGTCGAGCTCCTGCAGCACCCGCTCTTTTTCCCAGGGAGCGGAGACCAGCGCGTGATCCGAGTCGCCCTCGAGATCTCCGTAGCCGGGGAAGTGCTTGCCGATCGGCAGCACCCCCGCCTCGAGCAGGCCGCGCGAATAGGCGGTCGCCTTCATCGCCACCACCTCCGGATCGCCCGAGAACGAGCGCCGGTTGTTCGCCATGTGCCCGGTGTCCGCCATGTCCAGCACCGGCGCGAGGTTCATGTTGAGACCGATCGCGTGCATCGACTGGCCGACCCGCTTGCCCCACTTCTTCACCTCGCTGTCCTCGAGCTCGGCCAGATCGCGCGCGGCCGGCATCTCCCGCAGCACCTTCAGGCTCTTGAGCCGGTTCGACGGGCCGCCTTCCATGTCGACCGCGAAGAAGGGGGGGATCTTCGCCCGCGCGGTCAGCGAGGCGATCTTCTCCGTCGCCTTGGCGGTGTTGCGCAGCGAGTTGCCGACGAAGACCACTCCGCCGACCTCGACCGCGCCTCGGCCGACTTGCGGGTACGCCAGCAGCAGCTGGGCCGCGCGGGCGCGGAGATCGAGGCTGGCCAGCACCCGCTCGACCCGCGCCTCGTTCACCTTGCGGGAGAGGGGATTCTTCACCACCGGGCGCGGAGGCGGGGGCGCCAGGCCGCCGTCTGCCGCGCCGCCGTCGGGGGTGGCGATGGGCGTCGACCCGCCGTCGGTGGCGGTGAGGACGAGGGTGAGCAGCACGAGGTGAGTCACGCGATGCGCGGATGGTAGCTCAGCGATCGCAGAACGCGGCCTCTGGAGTTCGTTACCCCCTGCGCTCGGCCTGCTCCAGCCACCCCTTCATTTGGTGGCTGTCGACCAGCCCCGGCTGCTGCATCACCAGCTGCCCGTCGCGGAGCACGA
>JAGSPQ010000164.1 GCA_018262385.1 Myxococcaceae bacterium
CGTCGTCCTCGCGGTGCCGCGCGGATGATTCCGGTTCCTGCCCACTCCGAAGGTCTGGAGGCCGAGCGCCTCGAGCGCTTGAGCGTGCTGCAGGAGCTCACCCTCTCGGCGCTCGAGCTGTTTGATCCCCAGTACCCGGTGGACCTGTTCCTCGAGCGAATGGCCGAGCGGCTCTCGTGCACCGCCGCGCTCTGGCTGGTCTGCAAGCAGGAGCAGATCACGCTGCTGGGCTGCGCCGGGCTCTCGCGGCTGTCGTCCGCGCATCCGATCGCGAGCGAGGGGCTGGCGGCCCCGGTGGATTGGCTGGCGTTGCCGCTGCCGTACTCGGAGATCGTCCGGCCCGCGATCAGCCGCTGGGCGTTCGAGCTCGGCTCGAAGCCGGGGACGAAGACCCACCACGGCCTGGTGCTCTGCTTCGACTCGGACGCCCGGCTGCCGCCGCAGTTCCGGCCGATGGTCGAACGGCTCACCTACGTGCTGCGCGCCGCGCTGTCGCACCGCCAACTGCTCGAGCGCCTTGACGAGGCGCAGGAGGCGCTGCTGCAGCGCGAGCGGCTGGTCGCCCTCGGCGAGCTGTCGGCGGTCGTCGCGCACGAGGTGCGCAACCCGCTCGGAGCGATCTTCAATTGCCTTCGATCGCTCGAGAAGCTGCACCACCCCAACGACACCGGGCCGATCCTGCAGATCGTCAAGGAAGAGGCCGAGCAGATCGACCGGATCGTCGGAGACCTGCTCGACTTCGCCAAGCCGCGCGGGCTGTTGCTGGCGAGGGCGTCGATCGAGTTGGTGATTGCCAGCGGCATCGAAGCGGCGCAGCGCGCGCAGCCGTGGCCGTTCGCGGTCTCGGTCACCCTCGAGGTGGAGTCGAAGGGCGCCACCGCGAGGGTGGATGCCGATCTGCTGCGCCAGGCGGTGATCAACCTGGTCACCAATGCGATCCAGGCGGCGGGGAAGGGCGGCAAGGTGGTGGCGCGCCTGCGGCAGGAACTGACCGCCGGGCGCGGCTTCATCCGGATCGACGTGATCGACGACGGCCCGGGAGTCTCACCCCAGGCGAGAGATCGGATCTTCGAGCCGTTCTTCAGCACCAAGGCGTCCGGCAGCGGGTTGGGGCTGTCGATCGTCAAGCGGATCGTCGAGGCGCACCAGGGGGTGCTGATCGTGCACTCGGTTCCGCAGCAGGGCAGCACCTTCAGCCTGCGGTTCCCGCTCGAGCCCGCTTCACCCTGAAGCGAAGAAGCTGCTGTCTCCCCCGGAAGGGAACGGTAAGTTCGGTTCGGGAAATCGACGAGGTCGGATCGATGGGGGCTCCAACAAAATGAATCAGTGGCTTTGCGCGTGCGCGGTGGTGGTGCTGGTCGGCTGCTCGGGTGGAACCGGAGGGACGGGGGGCGGCAGCGGCGGTGGCTCGGCTGGTGGCAGCGGCGGCGGCTCGGCCGGTGGCAGCGGCGGCGGCTCGGCCGGTGGCAGCGGAGGGGGCGCCGGAGGCGGCACGGTGGACGCGGGGATCCCGATTCCGACGCCGCTGATCGGCCTCTCGGCGGGAGCCGAAGTCACCTGCGCGGTGCTCGCCAACAAGACCGCCCGTTGCTGGGGCCGGAACAACGTAGGCCAGCTGGGCAATGGCACCACCACCGACAGCGTGAAGCCGGTGGCGGTGTCGGGCCTGACCACCGTCGCGTCGATCTCCGCCGGCTATGAGCACACCTGTGCCGTGCTCGACGACGGCACCGCGCGCTGCTGGGGGCGCAACGCCAACGGCCAGCTCGGCAACAACACCGTCGTCGACAGCCAGGTGCCGGTGCCGGTGACCGGGCTGACCTCGGTGGTGCAGATCGAGGCGGGCGTCTCCACCTCGTGCGCGCGGACCAGCCTCGCCGCCGACGGAGGCAGCGGGAGCGCCGTCTACTGCTGGGGCCGCGGCGGCGAGCTCGGTGACGGCACCGTCACCCAGTCCAACGTGCCGCGCCTGGTGCCCGGCCTCGACAACGTCACCCAGCTCTCGCTGTCGTCCAACTCGGGAACTGCCACCACGATTCACGTCTGCGGCGTCCGCTCGACCGGCGCCGCCTTCTGCTGGGGCAGCAACGCCTCCGGTGAGCTGGGCGATGGGACCCAGAACGGCTCGCGCTCGCCGGTGGTGGTGCAGGGCGTCAACGACGCGCTCGAGATCACCGCCGGTGGCTCGCACGCCTGCGCGCGCCGGACCAGCGGCCTGTCGTGCTGGGGCTTCGGCCAGCAGATCGGCGACGGGCTGAACATGCAGCGGCTGAGCCCGACGGCGGTGACGACCACCGCGACGGTGACGTCGATCTCGGCCGGCGCGGATCACACCCTCGCGCGCACCAGCACCAACGGTCTGATCTGCTGGGGCCGCAACAGCCGGGGCCAGTGCGGCGACAGCGCCGCGTTCACCGCCAGCGGGCCGATCAACCTCACCCCCGCGCCGAGCACCCTCACCGGGGTGACGCTGTTGTCTTCCGGCAACTACCACTCCTGCGGCTACGTCGCGGCCACCAGCCTGACCTGGTGCTGGGGCGCGAACGACTACGGTGAGATCGGGTTCGGGACTCCCGGCCAGCCGAGCCGGATCTCGGTGCCCGACTTCGTCCGTTGGTGAGGGCGCGGCCGGCTACTTCACCAGCGGAGCGGGCTTCCCGCGAATCTGCACCTCGGCCGGCCCCGGCTCGAAGGTGCGGGCGGCGTTGTCGATCACGATCTGGGCGGTGGTGCCGTCGAAGCGGGTGACCGTCGCCTGGGTCGCGCGGCCGTTGGCGAGCACCAGCGCCGGCAGGCCCGCTTCGACCCGGCGGGCGTCGCCCGGGCTCACGGTGGCGATCGCGCGCAGCTTGCGGGTGTCGTCGATCTGGCCGACCTCGGCCCCGCGGGTCACCGGGGTTCCCGGCGTCACCGGGAGCGCGGTGAGCACGCCGCTCTGCGGAGCCCGGACGGCGACTTCGAGCAACTGACGCCGCAGCGCCTGAACGTGGGCCCGCTGGGCGGCCACCTCCGCCAGTTGGTCGGCGGGCACCAGGCCGTCGAGCGCGCGGTGCGCTTCCTCGAGGCGCTGCACCGCGCGGTAGACCGAGGCCTCCGCGAGCTCGAGGCGATCGCTGATGCTCTCGCCCGGAGAGCTGCCCACCTGCTCGAGGTCCGCGCGGGCACGGGCGAGCTCCGCCTCGGCCGCCTCGGAGCCAGCCCGGGCTTCGCGCGCGGCGGCGGTCTTCGGCCGGCGCTCATCGAGCCGGCGGTGGAGTCCGTCGAGCCGGGTGATCGCCGTCTCCAGCTGAGCGAGCTCTTCGCGCATGTCGTAGGTGAACAGCACCGCGTCCCGCTCGACCCAGCGGCCGGGCGCGACGGGGACCTCGGCGATGGTGCCCTCGCGGGGCGCGACGATCTTCGAGGACGCGAATGGAACCAGCGCGGCGGGCAGGTTCAGCACCCGCGGCACCGGGACGATCAGCGCACCGACCACCCCCACCGCGAGCAGCAGCGCCAGCGCGGCGGCGAGCATTCCCGCCCGGCCAAACTCAATCCGGCTGCGGCGGGACTCCGGCTCGGCGGCCTCGGCGTTCAGCTTCCAGTTGCGCTCGGTCTGCGCGAACACCGCGCGAAACGGCAGCGTGGTCTGGGGGGACTTTCGCTGCTCATCGAGCCGCCGGCGCAGGGCGACCGCCTCGATCGTGGCAGGCGCGTCGCCGAGCAGCACGTCGAGCGTCGAGATCGCCTCTTCCATTTTTCCGCCGCGCCCGTTGCGCAGCGCCGAGCGGAACAGCTCCCGCGTCTGCGCGCTCCAGGGATCGCGGCGCCGCCAGGGCGACATCCCTTCGCCCATCGGCTCGGGCTCTTCCCCGACGAGGTGGCGCTCTTCCATCTTCTTCACGAAGCCCTCGAGATCGCCCAGCGTCACCGGCAACCCCAGCGCCTCCGCCGCCCGCACCACCTCCTGGGCGGTGCGCCGGCCATCGAGCAGCCGCGCCAGCGAGTACTCGAAGCCCCGCAGGTAGGTCTCCTCTCCGGTGGCGAAGTTCTTCACGCTCAAGAAGCCGGTGCCCAGCCCCTGGGGCGTGTCGCTGAACGAGAGATTTCGGTGCAACGCCGGCACGACGTCGTCCGGTGAGATGTGCGCCATGACCGCTCCTGAGGAGACCCTTCGGCGCAACCGAGGCAACCGGCATGCCTTCCCCCGCTCGTTTCACTTCGGTGACGAGGGTCTTTTCTTCTGCTGCGTGCCTGGTCGAAGCTGCTGCCCGTGACGGACTGGAAGCCGAAGCTGGCGCCCACTGCGAATCTGCTGTCGCTCTCGCTCACCAACGAGGAAGGGTTCCTGGTCTCGCGCCTCGACGGGCTCACCACCGTCACCGAGCTGGCCGCGCTCGTTGATCAGACTCCGGAACAGGCCCACGCGCTGCTCGTGCGGCTGGTCGGGGAGGGTGCAGTGGTTGCGCCGCCTGCACCCGCGGCGGGGGCGGTGGATTCGGTGGCGGTTGATTCGGCGGTGGTGGGTTCGGTGGCGGTTGATTCGGCGGTGGTGGGTTCGGTGGTGGTGGATTCGGTGGTGGTGGATTCGGTGGCGGCGAAGCTGGCAGGCGCTGAGCTGGCAGGCGTGCCGGCGGTGGTCGCGGAGGAGCTGGCGGTGGACTCGGAGGCCGGCGGCGACAGCGGAGCGATCCACCTCAAGCTCTACCGGGAACAACTGCACGGGCAGTCGGGAGACTACCGGGTGCGGCTGGCGGGGTTCGCGACCGGGCCATTGCTCTCGGCGTGCTGCTTCGATCCGTTGCCCTCGGTGATCCGCGCGTTGATGGAGAACCCGCGCACCGGGCTCGAGCAGGCGCGGCTGATCGCCACCCACCACCGGAACGCCGCCGGGCTCGAGTTCCTGTTCGGTCGCCCGGAGTTGCTGCGCGACGGCCAGGTGCAGCGGATGCTGTTTCGCAACCCACAGATCAACGAAGGGCAGCTGCGGCGGATTACCCAGACCAAGCGGCTGCTCGAGGTGTGGAAGCTGTCGGTCAGCCGCGAGTCGACGACTCAGACGCGCAGCGGGCTGATCAAGATCCTGCGGTCGCGGTTCCCCACCGCGAGCGCCGAAGAGCGGGTGGAGCTGATCTTCACCACCGAGGGCCGGGTGCTCGGGAGCCTCGCCGGGCTGTCGGTCGATGGGCACACCACCGCGCTGCTGTGCGCGCGCACCTTCGCGTCGGTGATGCTGGTGCAGAGCCTGGCGCGGTGGTCGGCGACCCCGCCTGCGCTGATCGCTCACCTGCTCAAGCAGCCGATCGTGCTGCGGCAGCCGCGGTTGAAGACGATGCTGCACCAGCACCCGAACGCGCCGCCGCCGCCGCGCACGTAGGTCGAGCGTTTTCCGCCAGAGGCTCGGCCGAAGGCCGATCGCGGGCGCACCTCGAGCTGCGCTCCCGGAAGCGCGATGTTGTCGAAATGGACGCGGCGTTTCGATTTCCGCGTTGGTGTCCACTCTGAGTCGATGGTCTCGGCGCTCGTTTCTCTCCTGGTTTCGAAAGTTTCCCCACGATACCGGCGCGCCCTGACATGCCCGGGAGGTCTGGCCGCTCCACTGCCGACCCCCCAGGCACGGGAGCACGGGTTGCCTGGAGCGCCTGGAGCACGGGTTGCCTGGAGCACGGGAGCACGGCGTGCTCCGGGGGGCTCGAGGCGAGGAGGGTGGGGGGACGAGCGCGGTTCGCGGATCAGGGCCGCGGGTGCTCGAGGAAGAACTTCATCACCCGCGGGCCCCAGGCAAACGCGTTGGGCGGCGCGCAGCTGAAGTACATCGTCTGCCCGAGGGACGCGTTCGCCGGCAGATCATTGCCGCCGGGAATGCAGTGGCCCTGCAGCGGCACGAGCACCAGCGGGGGTGGCACCAGGTAGTCGTGCTGGATGAACTCGAACACCGTGCCGCTCGGGCTGGTGTAGCGGGTGTGGCTGTACTTCGCGTCGCTGCTCACTACCGCCGGCGCGCCCAGCGACCACTTCGCGATCACCGCGTCGCGCTGCTGCGTCGCCTTGCCGAACGGCACCAACCCATCGGCGGTGCCGTGCATCTGCAGAATCGGAAGCTGCTTCGACGGGCTGGAGGCCGAGTCGAACGGACAGTCGAGCGCGAACGGTGGCGAGGTGCTGGTGAGCGACTGGCCGTCGGCCGCCGCGATCGGTGCGGCCGACGCAATCACGTCTGCGTGGGCGCACACCATTCGCCAGGTCATCGCTCCGCCCTGAGAGAACCCGGTGAAGTGAATCCGCTTCGGATCGATCACCAGCGCCTTGAGCAGTTGCTGCGCGAACGTCCACACCTTTGCGTCGTCGGTCGCGGGCGTCCAGCTGTTGCCAATCAACGTCAGCGGCGCAGTCGGCTGCACCACCACGTAGCCCGCATCTTTGCCGTGCACGCGCAACCCGGTGCTCTTCTCCATTCCCGCCGCGTTCATCGTCGCCCCGTGGATGTCGAACACCACGCCGCAGCCGCCGCCGGTGCACGCGGGCGGGATCTCGACCTCGTAGGTGATCGCGCTGCAGTTGAACGCGTGGTGGCCGGCGGCGATGTTGGTCACGCACCCGAACGGCTGCGGCGAACCCGCATCGCTTGCACCCGCATCGAGCCCCGCATCGCTCGCGCCCGCATCGACGCCGCTGTCGCCGGTGGACGCATCGGTGCTGTGCGGAAGACCCGAATCGGTGCGGCTCGGCGGGTTCTCGGTTCCGCATGCCGCCAGACCGCAAACACAAAGAATCAGGACGCGCTGGCGCATGGGTTCTCGCTCTTAGACTGCTGTCACAGTCTTTGCACTTCACGGCGCGAGTTGGGTTTCAAAGCCGGACAACGGAGCGCATCGTGAAACACTCAGCATTCACAATCGAGTCACAAGGGTACGACCGTTACCTCTTCCGCCGCGCGATGCTGCCGAAGATCGGATGGGCTGCCGGCGCGGTGGGCGCGTTGCTCGCCGTCCTCACCTTGATCGGTTGAGCGAGAGAAGTCGCAAACTGTGGACAACCCCTTTCACCTGCGGAAACCATCGCCCCCAGAGTGATCGACGAACCACCCAGGGCCGCGGCGCCAGCGATCTTCGAGCGCGCCGCCGGGCAGCACGGAGCCGTCAGCCGCCGCCAGGCACTCGACGCGGGGCTCAGCAGCAGCGCGATCGCCCGCCGGCTCGCCACCGGCGAATGGAGCGCGATCGACGCGGGGGTCTACCTGCTGCCGGGCTTCCCCCCCAGCTGGCTGCAGTCGGTGGCCGCCGCCTGCCTCGCCACCGGAGGGCTGGCCTTCGGATCGACGTGGTGGTGGAGGCGGCGCGGCGTCCCCGCTCGACCCGAACCGTGAGGGTCCATCGCACCCGCGCCGCGCTCGCCGGCCAGGGGGTGACGGTCGACGGCGTGCCGACCTCGGATCTGGGGCCGACCTTGATCCAGCTGGGCGAGGTGCTCGGCGCCCGGGCGCTCGAGCGCGCGGTCGACTCGGCCACCGCGCTGCGCCCGGGGATCCTGTTCTGGCTCGCCGACACCCTGGTCGCCTCGCGCCGCGGGCACCGCTCGTCGCCGAAGTTCCGCGACCTGCTGGGCGAGCTGCTCTCGGACGGGACGCTCGACGCCGAGGTCGAGGCGCTGCTGACCACCGCGCGGCTGGCGCCCACCCGCCGCCGCCACCTCGGCCTCGACTTCGCCTGGCTGCCCCAGCAGGTCGGGCTGCAGACCTTCGATCACCAGGCCCACGATCGCTGGCGGGAGCTCGACGCCCTCGCCGCCCAGGGCTGGCGGGTGCTGGTCACCCACGAGCGGGAAGTGAAGGCCCGCCCCCGCGCGCTGCTCGCCCGGCTGAAAGCGGCGCTGTGATTTTCGCTGGACAAAGACTTCTTCCCGGAGAATATTTCTCCACCACGTGAGACGCACTGCCAAAGAGCTCGACGCCAGCGTCGACGGGTTGGTCGCCCGGTGCCGGGCCGCGGGGATGAACATGACCCCCCAGCGGCTGGGCATCTACCGGGCGCTGCTGGAGTCCTACGACCACCCCAGCCCCGAAGCGCTCTACGACCGGGTGCGCTCGCAGATGCCGAGCATCTCCCTCGCCACCATCTACAAGACGCTCGACACCCTGGTCGAGCTGGGCTTCGCCTCTGAGCTGCCCTCGGTGGGCGACACCAAGCGCTACGACGCCAACATGGAGCACCACCACCACCTGGTGTGCCGCTCGTGCAACGCAGTCGAGGACTTCGAGGACGAGGCCCTCTCGGCGGTGAAGGCGCCCCGGCGCCTCAACGGCTTTCAACCCGAGTACGTCAGCATTCACGTCCACGGCCTGTGCCGTCGCTGCAGTCAGGCCAAAGCGTGAGTACCTAAGCAGTACAACCCCAGCAGGAGAACACCGACATGGCCAAGGATCTGAAAGGCAGCAAGACGCACGACAACCTGAAGGCCGCTTTCGCGGGCGAGTCGCAGGCCAACCGCCGTTACCTCTATTTCGCGAAGGTCGCCGACGTCGAGGGCTACCCCGAAGTGGCGGCCAACTTCCGCGACACCGCCGAAGGCGAGACCGGCCACGCGCACGGCCACCTCGACTACATCAAGAAGGTCGGCGACCCGGCGACCGGGCTGCCGATCGGCGACTCGAAGCTGAACCTGAAGGCCGCGATCGCCGGCGAGACCCACGAGTACACCGACATGTACCCGGGGATGACCAAGACCGCGCGCGAGGAAGGCTTCCCCGAGATTGCCGACTGGTTCGAGACGCTCGCCAAGGCGGAGAAGAGCCACGCGGGCCGCTTCCAGAAGATGCTCGACACCATCAGCTGAAGTATTTCGCAGCAGCCCGTTTTTTCCCCGGCGGTCGGCCTCTTCGCGGAGACGACCGCCGTATTTCTTGGCAGACAGGCCCCCATGTCCGACTCCAGCAAGCCGATCTCCTACGCCCCGACCGACGGACTGACCTACGACCCGGAGGATCCGCGGTACTTCGACGGCGGGATGCTCCAGAAGGAGATCGATCGGGTCTTCGAGGTCTGCAACGGCTGCCGGATGTGCTTCAAGTACTGCGACGTCTTCCCGTCGCTGTTCAAGCTGGTCGACGACACCCACGCCGGCGACGTCACCCGGCTGTCGGAGCAGCAGACCGACCGGGTGATGGAGCAGTGCTTCCAGTGCAAGTTGTGCGAAGTCCAGTGCCCGTACACCCCGCGCGATTCTCACCCCTACCAGCTCGACTTCCCCAAGCTGGTCCACCGCTGGGCGGCGGCGAAGCACCGCGAGGAAGGCAGCAGCCTGCGCGACGCGGTGCTCGGCAACCCGGACCTCGCTGGCGCGATGGCCCGCGCGTCCTTCGGGATGATGAACGTCGCCAACAAGATCCCCGCCCACCGCTGGCTGATGGAGAAGGTGCTCGGAGTGCACCGCGAGAAGCTGCTGCCGGAGTTCGCCGCCTCGACCTTCGAGAAGTGGGCGAAGCAGCAGGGGAAGGTGACCGGGGTGGGCGCCGAGGTGGTCGTGTTTCAGACCTGCTACGTGCAGCACAACGAGCCGCAGATCGGCCGCGACGCGATCGAGGTGCTCGAGCACCAGGGGGTGAAGGCCACCTGCGAGCAGGGCCTCAAGTGCTGCGGCATGCCCGCCTGGGAGCACGGCGATCTCGACACCCTGCGCGAGAACGCCCGCCACAACCTCGACCGGCTGATGCCGCACGTCGAGGCGGGGGCCAAGGTGCTGGCGATCAACCCGACCTGCGCGATGATGATGCGCCGCGAGTACCCCGAGCTGCTGGCGAAGGAAGATCGCGAGCGCGCGAAGAAGCTGGCGGCGGCGGTGATGGATCCCGGCGAGTACCTGTGGGGGATCCGCAAGGAGCCGCGGTTCAAGAAGGACTTCCAGAGCACTCCGGGCGACACGGTCAGCTACCACGCGCCCTGTCACCTGCGGGCCCAGGCGGTCGGCTTCAAGGGCCGGGATCTGATCGGCCAGATCCCCGGCGTCCAGCCGAAGTCGGTGCTCGAGTGCTGCGGGCACGACGGCACCTTCGCGATGAAGACCGAGGGGTTCGAGGTCAGCAAGCGGGTCGGTGCCAAGGCGTTCGACGAGATGAAGGAGCCGCAGGCCGAGGTGTGGGTCACCGAGTGCCCGCTCGCCGCGGTGCAGTTCCAGCAGCACGCCGGGGTGAAGCCGATGCACCCGCTGAGCGTGCTGGCCAAGGCGTACCGCGCTCCGGATCAGGGCGGCTTCGCCAAGCCGGTTAAGAAAGAGGAGGAGCCCAAATGACCACCCCCGTTTCCCGTGAAGAGCTGGTCGACTTCGAGACCTACCGCGACGAGCGCGCCACCTACCGCCCGAAGGTGATGGCGCTCAAAGCGCCGCGGCGGATCCACGTCGGCGAGTACCTGACGTTCCTGTTCGAGAACCACGAGACGATTCGCTACCAGGTGCAGGAGATGATGCTCGCCGAGCGGATCGTCAAAGAGGCCGAGATCCGCCACGAGCTGCAGACCTACAACGAGCTGCTGGGCGAGGCGGGCGGGCTGGGCGCCACCTTGCTGATCGAGATCGAGAGCGAGGCCGAGCGGAGCGAGAAGCTCGCCGCCTGGCTCGAGCTGCCCAGCCACCTCTACGCGAAGCTGGAGGACGGGACGAAGGTCCGGCCCACCTACGATCCGCGGCAGGTCGGCGACACCCGGCTCTCGTCGGTGCACTACCTGCGCTTTGCGGTGAAGGGGAAGGTGCCGGTCGCGCTCGGCAGCGACCTGCCTGCGCTGCAGGTGGAGACGCCGCTCACCGCCGAGCAGCGGGCGGCGCTGAAGGAAGATCTGTAGCCTCCGGTCATCCCGAGCGCCGGCGAGGGACCGAACCCGCCAGGGAGGGGGTCAGCTGGTGACCTTCACCTGAACGGTCTTCGGCTTGCGCTCCTCGCGCTTGGGCAGCCGCACCGTCAGCACGCCGTTCTCGTACTTCGCCTCCGGCTTGCTGCCGTCGATCTCGTCGCTGAGCACGAACGCGCGCTGGAAGACGCCCCAGTTGCGCTCGCTGCGAACCCACGCCGTCTTCTCGTCGGGGGCGGGCCGGGCGCGCTCGGCGGTGATGGTCAGGGTGTCGCCCTCGAGCTTGACGTCGATCGCCTCGGGCTTGATTCCGGGCAGATCGAGCACCACCTCGTAGGCGTCCTGGGTCTCGAACACGTCCGCCGCCGGCGCGAGGGTGCGGGGAGTGGGACGAACCTCGAACAGCTCGGCGAACGACAGCGGGTTCCAGCGGGCAATGGTCTGCATGTGTGGGTGCCTCCTGTTGGCAGGCACCAAGGTGTGTCGGCCTCGCGCGCTGTCAAGCGACGCCCGGGGCCTTGCGCGGCGAGGAGCGATGGTTATCGAGCCGCCCGAGGCGGCGCTCTCGATCTGCGTCGCGGTGCCGACGGCCTGCTCGGACCTTGGCGCCGGTGTGGGTTGCGGTGAGCATCGCTGGCGAAAATTCGGCCCGAAAAGGGTGTGGGTCTGTCAGCGCGGTTGGCGAAAAACCGAAAAGAAAACAGGCGGTCAGCTTGTCCGATGCCGCTGGTCTCCCGCGGGTGACGGTCGGCCAAAGCTCGCATTGCACCGGGGTTGCGCCGCGCCGAGAATTCCTACCGTGCCCGATAAGCCATCTCGAGAACGCGGGCAGGCGCTCGTGATGTTCGCGATGTTCCTGCTCGCGCTGGTTTTGCTCGTGATGGCGACGCTGAGCCTGAGCCACTTGACCCACCAGAAGATGCAGATGCAGGTCGCCAGCGACACCGCCGCGTACTCGCAGGCGGTCGCGACCGCGCGTGCCTTCAACTCGGTCGCGCTGCTCAACCGCGCGCAGCTGGCGACGATGGTGGCGATGGCGGGAATCGACAGCGCGGTCAGCTTCGGCGGCAGCTACCGCGCGGCGCTCAACTCCACCTGGTACGGCTACTGGAACGAGTTCGATGGCGAGTACTGCTCGGGCACGATGCGGGGCGGGTTCAGCTTCCCGGCGCAGATGTGCGAGGGCCCGCGGCTGACCTCGATGGTCGACTGCAGGCGCGCGGCCCATGGCGAGGACTCGTTCAACCGCAACAACTGCTACGGGGATACCTGTCGGGTGCTGCTCGAGATCTCGGGCTGGGGCGCGTACCAAAACGGCGGCAACGACTACAAGCCCGACGCCCGGCTGCCGCTGATTCGCCTCGAGTTCGATCGGGTGAAGGCGGTGTGGCAGGCGCTCGACAGCGCGGCCGGCCTGCAGGCGCGCAGCGTCCAGTCCGAAGCGGCGGCCTACGGCGACCTGCAGGAGACCGCGCTCGGGGAGGCGAGGGCGAAGCTCGAGCCCTTCACCACCGAGAGCCTCGCGGTCACCGGCGCCACCGCCAACCCGGCTTCGATCGGCGTGGCGCATCGCGAGCTGCGCCAGGCCTTCGCCTCGGGCATCTCGGACAACGCCATCGACGCGGCGATGGGCAGCCGGGCCCACCTCTTCATCACCCAGCGGAAGGACGGCGCGCGCGCGATCCAGACCCAGCTTCGCCGGGTGCTCGGCCCTTCGGGGGGCGCGAACGAGGTGACGGTGCTCGCGATGCGGGGCGGCGGCTACTTCGCCTCGAGCAAGATCCACGGAGCGCGCCCGGCCACCGGCTACGCGGCCTGGGGCGACGAGGAGTCCCGGGTGACGGTCAACTACCTGGGCCCCGACGCGGCGCGCGGGCAGCCGGGCACGGTCAGCGGCAACCTGCGCTTCGAGGGGTGGGTCGGCTCGACCGATCGCCAGAACACCACCGACCAGCACAACTGGTGCCCGGAGGACTTCGAGCCGGACGATGATCCGCCCGACGAGCGCCACACGATGCACCCGCACGCGGTGCCGGCCGGCGGGGGGTTCGATCCGTGCGCGGCCTCGTCGTGCATCTGGCCCGGCTTCCTCGACGCCAACGCGGGGCGGCTGGCCGACGCGGCCGACGTCTTCGGCCAGCCGAAGCTGTTCGCCACCGCGACGAAGGATCTGTCGGCCCAGAAGGACCCGTGGAACACGCTGCTCACCTTCAAGTTCAGCGCCAGCGGGGCGGGCGCGACGTCCAACTTCAAGGCTCAGCACGCGGTGGCGGGGGTTCAGCCGACGATGCAGAGCCTCGCCGCGGCGATGGCCTACTACCACCGGCCCAACCACTGGAAAGAGCCGCCCAACTTCTTCAACCCCTATTGGCGGGCGACGCTGGTGCGGGCGAACATCGACACGTCGTGGAAGACCGATCTGGCCGGCTCGGTGGCGCCCCAGAACGCCGAGACCCTGACCGAGCTGACCCGGGCCGGCTACGAGGGGATCCCTTGACGATGCGGCGCGACGGCCAGAGCGGGCAGGCGGCGGTGGAGAGCGCGTTGACGCTCCCGCTGACGCTGTTCCTGCTGCTGGGGACGCTGCAGCTGTTCTTGCTGCTGCAGGCGCGGGTGCTCACCGAGTACGCGCTGTTCCGCGCGGTGCGGGTCGGGAGCACCAACTCGGCGAAGTGCCGGCCGATGATGGACGCGGCGGTGGTCGTGCTGCTGCCGGCCTTTCGCACCTACCTCCACGGCGGATCCCCGGCCCGCGAGCTGGCGCAGGAGTTCCGCCGCCACTCGATCGTCAACGGCTACAAATACGACGAGGCCTACCAGGCGGGCAGCGCGGTGCGGCGCAACCTCTCGCGCAGCATCCTGCTGATGGAGCGGCGCTTCACCAAGGCGGTCGCCGCCGCCTCGGAGCAGGAGTTCGATCAGCCCGGCCCTCCGCAGCGGCTGCAGGTGCGGATGGTGTTCTGGTACCCGATGCGGATTCCGTTCGCCAACTGGGTCTTCTCGAAGATGGTGCTCGGCTACAGCGCGGTGAACCCGCTGATGGTGACCCAGCGCGCCAACTGGACCCCTTCCACGCTCAACGGCTACGCGGCGGTGGCGGTCGACCGCGCCGCGGCCGGTGAGTACATCCTGCCGGTGGTGGCGGACTATTCGATGCGAATGATGTCTCCGGTGGAAGACGGCTCGCCCACCTGCGGAGGAACGTGAAAGCCATGCGCACCCGACACAACCGTGGACAGGCCGTGACCGAGCTGGCGCTGGGGATCCTGGTGTTGATCCCGATCATCGTCGGAGGCCTCTTTCTCGCCGAGGCCGCGATGTTCCGGCTGAAGGCGACCGAGGCGGCCACCGAGCCGATGTGGGACGCGACGGCCTACCGGCAGCAGTCGTACACCGGAGCGTTCAATCGGACTCCGGCCGCGGCCGCGGTCGCCACCTCGCTGGCCAATGCGCGCGCGGTCAGCCGGCGGCTGGTGTTCACCGAGGCGAGCGCGGCGCAGGTGAGCTGCTCGCCCGGCACCGGGCTGGGGCTGTCGATTGGTCCGACCGCCGGCGTCTACGTGGACAACGGCGGGATGTCCTG
>JAGSPQ010000957.1 GCA_018262385.1 Myxococcaceae bacterium
TTAGCGCCGCCGTCCGCGCAGGCGGCAGGGTGTGATTCGCAATATGCGTTCTGCGCGCCCCCGAAGTCGATGCAGCCCGCCGCGAGGAAGGGGAACACAACCCAGAGGTGGAGCCTTGAGCGACAGTTCACGGGAACTCTCCTGAAACCAGTGCGGCCGCCATGTTCGGAGTCGCGATCACCGAGACGGTCGCGGCCTTCGAGGGCAAGAAGAACATCGTCACTGCTGCCGCGAGCGCGGCGATCCCGACCCCGCCCGTCACGAAGGCGACGGTCTGCTGGGTGCTTCCTGAGCTTGCGAGCGCAGCCCGCTCGGCCGGATTCGCCAACAGTGGGTCTTCGCTGCGCAGCCGGCTCTCCGAGCCCTTCGCCATTCCGTAGAAGAGGCCGCCGGTGATCAGCAGGGCTCCGCCCACCGCCGCCGGGATCCAGGACGTGCCGCGAAGGCTCCGCTCCGAGGGTGCGTCAGCCACCACCGCCGGGGGCGGCGTCGGGGGCGGAGGCGGAGGCAGAGGCGCCGCCGGCTGCGCGACGACCTGCGGAGGGGTCTCGACGCTCTTCGTCGGCGGCGGCGCGGCTGGACTGGCAACACTGGGCTTCAGTCCGAACGACAGTTCCATCGACTTGTCGGCAGGCATCACGAAGGAGAGCTCAATCGAATCGAAACCGTCCATCGAGAGGTTGAGCAGGTGCCTGCCAGGCGTCAGCTCGACCGAGGCCGGGGTCGTTCCGCAGCTCTTGCCGTCCACCACCACCCCGGCGCCCTTCGGGTCGGTGTGGACCAGCAGTTGCTGGACGCCCTGGTCGCGCAACCGCCGCTCGAGGTTCAGGATCGCCTCGGTGACAGTCTCCTTGTCCTTCGCGGCGGGCATCGCCTTGAGGTACTCGCGGTAGTTGCGCAGCGCTTTCGAGATCTCGCCCAGCTGCTCGTACGAGCGGGCGATGTTGAAGACGATCGAAGGGTGAGGCTTGAGCCGGTAGGCCTCTTCGAACTTCCCGATCGCCTCAGCGTAGAGGGCCTGGTTGTAGAGCTTCTCCGCCGCCTGGAAAGCCGCCCTGGCCTTCGTCGCGTCGTCTTCGACCGGGGCTGATGCGGGTGCCGCTGCGTTCAGAAAGAGGACCAGCGCTGCTGCTGCGATCATGCACTCCCCCGGCACCAGTTGAGCGGCCCATCAAGCGTACACCCTCGTGAGCCCTGGGCCTTGCAGTGCGTGCGCGCGGCGTCGCCGTCGGCCATGCTCCTGCCCACCTGTGGCCTCTCCCCGGAAAACCCGCTTGGGCGTGCTGGTCGGTTCTCGACGCTCCCGCCGGGGTCCTTTGAGCCGCGCGTTCGCGCTCTGGGTGGTGGCGCTGGGCCTCTCGTGCGGGGTCGACGCGCCACCCGAGGGCAAGGCGAGCCAGGCGATCGTCGGCGGCTCGGCCGACACCACGGAGCGCTTCGGCTCGGTCTTCGTCCTCAAGATCCAGCGCACCGGCGGCCAGCAGAACGGCTGCACCGCGACGCTGATCACCCCGCGCACCCTGCTCACCGCCGCCCACTGCTTGCCCTCCGACGTGGCGAAGGTGTTCGTCACCCACGTGACGCCGGCGCCGGCCTCGAGCCCTTCTTTCGTCGAGAGCACCGACTGGCGCCGCCACCCCTCGTGGAGCTCCGGCAGCCCCGCGAGCTTCGACGTCGGAGTGGTGCTGCTCCCGGCGGCCTCGGCGCTCACGCCGGTGCCGTACGCGCGATCGGATCTGGCGACCTTGATCGGCAAGCCGCTGACCGCCGTCGGCTACGGGTTGACCCAGCCCGGAGCGACCGACAACGGAACCCGCCGCTTCGTCGACCTCACCTTTCGCAACGTGACCGCGGCCCACGTGGTGCTCGGCAACGCAGTCGACAAGGGCATCTGCTTCGGCGATTCGGGCGGCCCGTCGCTCCACACGTTTCCCGACGGCATCACCCGGGTGGTGGGGATCCACTCGTACACCCAGCCCAGCTCGAGCTGTACCGACGGGCTGGACACCCGGGTCGATCTCTTCGGGGCCTTCATCCGCACCTGGCTGACCGACAAGGAAGGCGGCGCCAGCTGCGCCGAGGACGGGCTGTGCAAGCAGGGGTGCGCCCCGGTCGCCGACCCCGACTGCGTCTGCGTCGCCGACGGAGTGTGCAGCGGCGCGTGCGCCAACCTGCTCAGCGATCCCGACTGTCCTGCCGACTGTTTGATGAATGGGGTCTGCGCCAACTTCGCCTGCCCGAAGCCGGACCCGGACTGCGTCGCCGAGCTCTCCGCCTGCACGACGGCCAGCCAGTGCGCGTCGAGGTTGTGCACGCCCGATCCGCAGCGCAGCCCCGAGCAGTACTGCACCGCCAGCTGCAGCAGCGGAGGATCGTGCGCGGCCGGGACCCAGTGCGTGACCGGCGCGTGCCTCAAGCCGCAGCTTCCCCCGGTCGGCATTGCGCCGGTGCCGAAGACCGGCTGCTCGGCGGCGGGAGGCTCGTGGGGCGCGCTGCTGTTCGCGCTGCTGCTGCGAACCCTCAGGGCAAGACGCACGGCGTGGCTGAGAAGGAGCCGGTGACGGCCCGGCGGTCCTGCTTGGCCTTCCGCTCGGCTGCGCGCCACGATGCGGACCCATGCTCACGCCCCTGCTCGTCGCGGTGCTGT
>JAGSPQ010000958.1 GCA_018262385.1 Myxococcaceae bacterium
ATGGTCGCTCCCATCGAGTGGCCCATCAGCGCCAGCTTGCTTAAGTCGAACGAGACCTTCGAGCCGCCCGCGGCGGTGCGGGCCCCCGGGCAGCTGGCGGCGTCGAACGAGAGCCCCTCGAGCACGTGCGCCAGCAGCACGATCTCGAGCGCCGACTGGCGGACGTTGTCCCGCAGCGCGCCGGCGTTGAACATGTTGAACATCAGCAACTGCTCGTCGCCGCCGGTGACGTTGCGGGGCCCGCCGTGCGGACCGTCGACCATCACTCCGGCGAAGCCCGCCCGGGCGAACTGCAGCGCGGGCCCCGAGCCGGGGACGAGCGCGAGGCCGCCGGCGGTGGCGTGCTGGCCGCGATCGACCAGCGGGCGATCTCCACCGCCGCCGGTGCGGATGAAGACGGTGACCGGCAGGCCGGCGGCGGGGATCGTCGCCCGCGGCACCGTCACCACCATCCGCGAGACCTCCGTCTTCTGCAGCTGAGGCACGCCCTGCCGATCGAAGACCCAGCGCCCGCCGGTCTTGGCGAACGGCGGATCGCCCGCCTGGTAGACGGGCATCGGGATGGTGGTGGAGAACACGCAGTAGTCGTCGAAGGTGTCGGTGAGCGTGAACGGCGCGGGCACCGGCAGCGCGCGCGCCAGCACGTCCTGCTTCACCCGCTCGAACGAGGCGGCCGGGTCGTCGGTGGTGAACACCGCCAGGCCGGCGAGGTCTACGATCCCCGCGCGCGCCAGCTCGTTGATCGCGTTCGCGTAGCGGGTGAACGCCTCGTCCGGCATCCCGTCCGGCTTGAAGCCCGCGGCGAGCTTCGCCATCTCGAGCGAGACG
This sequence comes from Myxococcaceae bacterium, assembly GCA_018262385.1. Classification (GTDB taxonomy): domain Bacteria; phylum Myxococcota; class Myxococcia; order Myxococcales; family Myxococcaceae; genus JAGSPQ01. The sequence continues at coordinate 829 of JAGSPQ010000958.1, forward strand.
CCCAGGCTCTTGCCCTGCGCGTCCTTCGCCTTGCGCAGCACCACCGCGGCGTACCGGGTGTTGGGCAGCAGCGGCCGGCCCTGCAGCGGCAACAGCGAGAGGAGGTTCGGGCTGCCGAACGGCCCGCCGTCTTCGTGGAAGGCGAGCTGCACCGGCAGCCGGACGAGGAAATCCTTCGAGGCAGGGTCGACCGCGGTGAGGAAGATCGCTGCGTCCTTCGCGGTGCTGGCGTTCAGGTCGGGGAGCGCCTCGGCCGAGAGCGGGCCGGAGAGCTGGAAGAAGACGCCGGCGGTGGTCGAGAACCCGTGCGCGTCGCGCCCGAGCAGGCTGAGCCCCTGCGCGATCAGGTCGGTCTTCTTCGGATTGGGAAACAGGTCGAGGGCGATCGTGCCGTCGCTGCGCAGCAGATCGTCGCTCGGAAACGGAGCGTCGTAGAGGCTGGTTCGCGCGAACCCCATCTTCACCTGGGTTCCGGGCACCTCGGTGGCGCCGCGGCAACCGACCGCGAGCAGCGCGCACCACGCCATCAGCCACGTCCTCATCTGGCGGACCTTAACCCCGCGCTCAGCCGAGAAAGCAACGTCCCAGTCCGCGGTAGGTGGGCACCCGCGACTCGAGCCGGTCGCCGCGAATCAGCAGGTACTCGTTGAAGTGCTCGGCCAGCTCGCCCGCCTTGGCGTGGCGGAAGAACACCGGGTCACCCAGGCCCAGCCGTGTTCCGGCGGGCACCCGGAGCGGAGTCTGCACCTCGCCGGCTCCCTCGAGCGGCAGCAGCTTCAGCCCCGGGGGCAGCGCCGGCAGCGGGAGGCGATCAGGGCCGGCTTCGCCCGAGGCGACCAGCCCTCCGCCGAGGCAGGTCACGATTCCCGCGGTCGGCGCGCGGGTGACCTGGAGCGCGAAGTACGCGGCCGGCTCGAGCTGCAGATCGCGGTAGTGGTCGAACAGGTGGCTGGCGAGAAACCCGGAGCCGACGGTGAGCTCGGTCAGCGCTGCTTCGCCCGCCGCCCAGCTCACGCTGCCGGAGCCACCGCCGTTGAACAGCGGGAGCGCGAGGCCTTCCGCCGCCAGCGCCCGGGCCAGCGCGCTGCGCCGCCGCTCGACCTGCGGGCGCGAGAGCAGCTTCAGCAGCCGCTTGAACGGGTTGTCGTCGGTCATCCCGGCGATCTGCGCCTCGTACGCCTGCAGGCCGTGCAGCCGCAGCGAGGGCGAGGTGAGGATCCGGCGCGCCAGCGCGACCACCGCGGCGGCCGAGCGGAGCGGGCTGCGGCGGACCCCGAGGTGGAGCGCCTCGATCGGGCGGTACGACATGTCGACGTCGATCACCACCGGGACGCTGACCCCCGCCGCCGCTGCCGCCACCGAGAGCGCGTCGGTCTGCTCGGCCGAGTCGACCGCCACCGCCGCGGTGCCGTGCTGGTTGGCCCGCACCAGCGCCTGCAGATCGGAAGGCTGCACCGTGGGGTAGGCGAGCAGCAGATCCTTCCAGCCCTCGGAGGCGAGGAACTCGGTCTCGGCCGCGGTGTAGGTCATCAGCCCGATCACCGCCGGGCCGGCGCGGTCGGCGAGGTAGCGCAGCAGCGCCGGGCAGCGCACCGACTTGGAGGCGATCCGCAGCTTCTTCCCCCGCGCGCTCGCCAGCAGCCGATCGAAGTTGCGATCGAGCGCGTCGAGATCCACCAACGCCAGCGGCAGCGGCTCACCCGCGATCGCCTGCTTCAGCCGTTGGTAGGCCCCGGACATTTCTGGTTCGGGAGAATGCCAGCGTTCGGGGGATTAGGCGCCCTTTCAAGTGGTCGTAATCACGACCTTTCCGGGC
>JAGSPQ010000959.1 GCA_018262385.1 Myxococcaceae bacterium
ACTGCCTGCCGACATCAGCTTCACGAGCGCCATCGACCCACTGTAACGCTAGCCCCAGCTGGCCAGCAGCTTCGCCGCGGCCAGGTAGCTGAAGGCCATGATCGTCTCCGAGGGATCGACGCTCACCGCGGTGGGGAACACCGAGGGATCGCAGACGTAGAGGCCCTTCACCCCGTGCACCTGGTTGTCGCAGTCGACCACCGAGGTGGCCGGGTCCTTCCCCATCCGGCACATGCTGGAAGGATGCGGGGCGGCGTACATGATCGCCGTCACGTCCACCGCGTCGATCTTGGTCAGCTCGTCGAGCCCGCGCAGGCGGGTGCCGGGCGGATCGGGAATGATCACTTCCTTCGCCCCGGCGTGAAACAGCACCGCCGCCTCCTTCTTCAGCGCGTCGCGCACGGTGAGCCGGTCGAGCGCCTGCAGCTCGTAATCCCAGACCGGGTTGAGCTCGTCGTCGAGCGAGACGCTGCCGCCGGCTTGATCGTCGATCCACGCGATCGCGCTGCCGAGGCGGTGCGCGTTGTCCATCAGCTTGCGGTGCGACGCTCCGAAGCCCGGCAGCAGCGCGGCGAGCATCGCGGGAGGCAACTGGTTCGGGTACAGCAGGTAGCCGCCTTCCTGGTACTGCCCGCCCTCGAACCGGTGCAGCCGGAGGTCTCGCGAGCCGACGCCGGCGGGGATGTTGCGCCACATCACGATGTCCTGATCGAACAGCCCGAACAGCTGCGGGCACGGGTTGACCATCAGGTTCCGGCCGAGCTGGCCCGAGGCGCTGGTCACTCCGCTGCGCAGCAGCAGCGGCGCCGAGTGGAAGCCCCCCGCGGCGATGATCACCACCTTCGCCTTCACCGTCAGGGTGTGGCCGGACGGGTGCCCGGTGGCGCGGTCGAGGAAGCGGCCGACCACTCCGACCGCGCGGCCCTGCTCCATCCGCACCCGGTCGATCTGAGTGTCGGCGAAGATCCGCGCGCCCGCCGCGAGCGCCTCGGGAAGGTGGGTGACCAGCTGGCTCTGCTTCGCGTCGAACGAGCAGCCCTGCATGCAGTAGCCGCTGCCGACGCAGCCCTTGCGCGCCTGCATCACCCGCTCGACCCCGATGCCGGCCGCCCTCGCGCCGACCTCGAACAGCCGGTTCATCGTGTTGAGCCGCGCGTCCTCCGCCGGGTGGACGTTGAGGTCCTTCTCGATCCGATCGAAGTACGGCCGCAGCTCGTCTTCGGTGTGGCCGATGACTCCGAACTCGCGCTCCCACTTCTCGAGCCGGTCTTTCGGGGTCCGCCAGGTGTCCGCCCAGTAGTGCACCGACGCGCCGCCGACGTTGCTGCCGTAGGTGAGCGCCAGCTGCCCGGTGCGCGAGGCGTCGAGGCCGCGGCCGCCGTCGATGCGCGCGAACATGTCGTCTTCCCGCTGATCGAAGTCCCCGCGCTCGATCAGGTAGAAGCCGCCCCGCTCGATCATCAGCACCGACTTGCCGGCCTTCGCGAGCTCCTTCGCCATCACCGCGCCGCCGCAGCCGGTGCCGACGACGACCACGTCGACGTCCTCGGTCATCGACCCCTTCACCTGGTCGAACTCCAGCACCTGGGTCTTGAGCGCGGCGTCCATCTCAGCTGGCCCGCGGGCTCGAGTCGGCGAGGGGGCGCTTGCGCTTGATGCCCTGCGGCCCCGCGTAGTGGATGCCGTTCCAGGTGCGGTCGTCGGCGTAATAGAAGAACAGCGCGAGCAGCTTGATCGCGTTGATCGCTTGCTGCTCCACCTGCACCCCTTCGATCATCTTCTGCAGCAGCGCGTCCTGATCCTCGGGGCTCAAGCGGGTGAAGCGGGTGGTCGAGAAGTGGAGCAGCCCGCCGTGCTCGAGGAACAGCAGCGCCAGCTCGACGTCGCGCTGCATCCGCGGGGTGTGGAAGGTCAGCTCCTGGTCGATCCGCTCGGCGATGCGGGCCTCGCGGGCGTCGGGCCGCGACGGGTCGGCGGGATCCTTCGCGGGCAGGATGCGGTCACACAGAGCGCACAGCACCCCGAACGCCTTGTCGGAGAAGACGAGCGGACGAACGCCGGGCGGCGCCAGCGCGCGGTAGTGGGTCCGGCCGCCGCCCCGCGCGACGAGCACGCCGCCGACGGCGAGCAGCGCGCCGGTCACTCCGCCCACCAGGAGGAAGCGCCGACGCGACAGCGGTGAAGGTCTCTTGCCCACGGTTAGACTTTACGTAAAGGCTCGCGTCTCGTGCGCTTGTTCATCGCGGTCGACATCAGCGAAGAGGTCCGCGCCCGGGTGGCCGAGGCGGTGGCGCGCGCGCAGACGACGGTCGACGCGAAGTGGGTCCGCCCCGAGGGGATGCACCTCACCCTGGTGTTCTTCGGCGAGCAGCAGCCCGAGCGGCTGCCCGAGATCGTCGCCGCCGCCACCCGGGTCGCCGCCGGGCAGGCGCCGCTGCAGCTGCAGATCAAAGGAGCGGGGACGTTCACGGGCAAGAGCCCCCGCATCCTCTGGCTGGGAGTCGAAGGGGCGGTGAAGCCGCTGGGGGTGATGGCGGCGCGGCTGGGGGAAGAGCTCGGGATCGTCAGCGACCACGCCGAGTACACCCCCCACCTGACGCTGGCCCGATCGCAGCGGCGGCGCGGCGACCCGATGCTGA
>JAGSPQ010000960.1 GCA_018262385.1 Myxococcaceae bacterium
CTGTTCGCAGAGTGCGCCGGGGGGGAGCACGCAGACCTGTTGGGGGTGGAGCCCAACCGGCCCGATCCGGTCGAGCTGACGCTGAAGCAGGCGGCAGGGTTGATGGTCCTGGTGAGAGACGCCGCAGGCCGGGCGGCGGTCGGGGCGGAGGTCGAGGTCTCGCAGCCCAGCCGCGAGCCGATCGTGGCGGTGACCGGTGCCGACGGGCGGGTGGAATTGACGAAGCTGATCCCGGCAGTGGTGGAGGTCGACGCGACGGCCGGGACCCGCGCCTCGGTGTCGCGGAAGGTGCAGCTGCTCGAGGGGCAGTCGGTCTCGCTCGAGTTCACCGTGTTGGACACCGGGACGATCGCCGGCCGCGTCGTCGGGCCGACCGGAGGGCTCGACGGGATCAACGCCTATTCGAAGGGCCTCGGCTTCGGGAAGCGCGAGCTCCTCGCCGCGGATGGCAGCTTCTCGGTTCGGCTGCTGCCGGGGCACTACCGGGTGTTTCCCTCGCTCAAGAGCTACCACGGGATGAGCTTCGCCAAGGGGGTGGAGGTCGAGGCGAACCGGGAGAGCCGGATCGACTTCGTGATCTCGAAGACGGTCACCGAGCGGCCCCTCGAGGCGAGCGCCCCGGGAACGATCGGCGCGTCGTTCGAAGACGGCCCGGGCGGGGTGTCGATCTCGTGGGTGATCTCGGGAAGTCCGGTGGATCAGGCGGGCCTGAAGCAGGGCGATCTGCTGATGGCGATCGACGGCAAGCCGCTGCAGCGCGCGCTGGATGCGTTCAGCGCCACCCGGGGGACTCCGGGCAGTCCGGTGCGAATCGCCTACCGGCGCGCAGGCTCGGACGCGGAAGTGGTGGTCACCCGGGCGGGCGGAAGCGATCTCTGAATCGCGCCGCGCCGGCCCAACTCAGATCAGCTTCGCCCGCCGCAGGTTCGCCTCGATCCGCGCCCGGACATCACCGATCTCCGCCGAGAAGGTGAGCCCGGTGATCCGCTCGTACGCGGTGACGTAGGTCTGCGCGAGCGACACCCGCACCTCATCCGGGATCGCCGGCGGAGTGCCCTGGCCCGAGAACCCGCGCTCGGTGATCAGCCACTGCCGCAGGTTCTCCTTGTCGAGCATCACCTGCGGCTTTCCTTCCCGGAACCGGGACTCCCAGCCCTCGGCGACCCAGAACCGGCTCGAGTCGGGGGTGTGCATCTCGTCGATCAGAATCAGCTCGTCCTTGATCAGCCCGAACTCGTACTTGGTATCGACGAGGATCAACCCCCGCGACTTCGCCTGCGCCTGCCCCGCGGCAAACAGCGCGAGCGCGGCCTCCGAAGCCCGCTGCCAATCGCGCGCGGACGCCAACCCCCGCTGCACCACCTGCGCCGCCGAGATCGGCTCGTCATGCGCGCCCAGCTGCGCCTTGGTGGACGGCGTGAGGATCGCCCGGTCGAACGCCTGGTCCTTCTTCATCCCCTTCGGCAGCCCGAGCGCGTACGGATCCTTCCCCGCCTCGTAGTCGCGCCAGAGGCTCCCGGTGAGGTGCGCCCGGACCACGAACTCGATCGCGAACGGGTCGGCGCGCCGGGCCACGGTGACGCACGGGTCGGGCATGTCGAGCACGTGGTTCTTCACCACCTGGGCCGTCTTCTGGAACCAGAAGTGGGCCATCTGGTTGAGCAGGTCGCCCTTGAAGGGCAGGGTGGTGAGGATGTGATCGAACGCCGACAGCCGATCGGTGGTGATCAGCACCAGCCGATCGCCCTGGCGATACGTGTCGCGGACCTTGCCGCGGTACTTCTCTCCGAGCGCGGGAAAGTCGGTGCCGGTGAGAGTGAACGGGAGCTGCTTCGTGAGAGTGGTCGCATCCATCGCGAGCACTATCTAGCGAAGAACTGCGGACCGCGCGCGGACTACAGCGTGCCGGTCGCGGTCGCCATGTACACGAAGGCGGGATTCACCCGAAGAATCCCATCGATGTACGCGGCGGCATACGGAGCGCCCGCGACCCGGTCGACCCGGATCACGTCGGCGCGCGGAATTCCCCAGTGCTGCACCAGCGAGCGGGCGATGAGCTCGACGGCCTCGCGCTCGGACAGGCCCTGGAAGCTGTCGCGGCGGTCATCGCTCCAGCGATCTCCGCGGCCGTCGAACGAGAGCTGAATCGCGCCCCCGGCGTCGGCGGACATCAGCAAGTCCATCCGGGGATCGATCCCCGGGGCGGCGACGAACTCTCCGTTGACCATCATCGGAAAGACCATCTGGCCGGTGGCGCGCAGGCCGGCCTGGTTCTGGGACATGCGGGCGACGTCGCGGAACATCTCGAAGCGCAGCCCGGGGGCTTCGAACTCGAGCCACTCGGCGGTGCCGGTGAGGGCCTGGGTGGTGGAGGTGGCGCGGGCAGGGAGAGTTCCCGCGCCGCAAGCGGCGAGCAGGAACAACAAGGACGAGCTGATCAGGATGCGCGTGGTCACGGGGCAGCAGGGAACATACCGGCGCTGTCCGGCGCGATCCAGCTAATGTCCCACAGCTACAGACATGGAACTCACCGTCATTGCTCATCAATTGCGTTCGGCCGAGAACCTGGGCGCGATTGCCCGGCTGATGGCGAACTTCGGGTTCAGCCGGCTGATCCTCTCTGATCCGGTAACCCACGA
>JAGSPQ010000961.1 GCA_018262385.1 Myxococcaceae bacterium
TCGACCTCTCCGCTGGGCGCTTCGGTCGGCAGATCCTCGGAGAGGCCGAACGGCGCCTCGGGCGCGGTCCACTTCAGCTGAGCGGGCGGCCCATCGTTGCGCAGCGTCAGCCGGAAGCCTTTCGACTGCCCCGGGTAGACGCTGCCGAAATCGGCGACCCCTGGCGACAGGTGCAGCGTCCGGCTGGTCTCCTGGAGCCCCGGCTGCCGGCAGGCGGCGAGCCCGAGCACTGCGACTGAAATGAACCTGCGCATTCGCGGCGCATTGGACACCCGAGCCGCGCAATTGGGACAGAGATGTTTTGGGGTACTGAAGTCACGGCCCGGCACGGCGGCGGTCACGCTCGGGTGGCGCGCCGACGTGCGGGCAGCTTTAAGAGCCGACTACTTGCACGCGAGGTTGATGGTGCCCGACTTGCCGCCGGTGGTGGACCAGGCCGCGACCGAGGAGCCATCGAGGGTGACGGTCAGCACCTTGCCGAAGATGCCGGTGTGCGTGATCAGGCCACCGGCGGCCGGGCAGGACCCCGCGCACTTCTTCATCCCGCTGACCTCGGTCGAGCTGGTCGCCCTGGACCCGTTCCACGCCGTCGACCACTTGCCTTCGAGGGTGACGCAGGCGGCGGCCTGGTCGCGGGTCACCACGTAGTTGCCGGTGCGGACCCCGGTGTTCCCCTTCGGCCCGGTGCCGGTGCCGTGCGTCTCGACCACCGCGGTCTCGAGCCCGGCCGCGTTCTTCGAGTAGACGGCGACCGCCGACAGGTCGAGGGTGCCGTCGTTGACCTTCAGCGCGGTGCCCGACGCGTCGGCCTTGATGCTGCCGTTCGCCTGCCGGGTATAGGTGACGACCATCGTGCCGCTCACCTTCACCAGGCCGTACGGGCCGGTGCAGTCGACCATCACGTAGGTGACGACGTTGAGGTTGCGGGTGGCGGTCACGCAGCCGCTCTTGAACCGGCTCTTCAGCTTCAGGCTGGCGGCGTCGGCGATCTGATCGTCGGTCATCCCGCTGGCCGTCGCGCTCGTCTCTTCGCCCGCCGCGGAGAGGAGCGCCGACTCGGTCGAGGTCGAGCTGCTGGTGTCCACCGCGTCGTCGGCATCATCGAGGTCCGAGGCGCCCCGCCCACATCCACCGACTGCGAGGGTGAGCGCCGCACACATCAACAGGTTCCGAAACATCATGGTGTTCTCCGTTTGGGTTGGGGCCGCAGCTGTTGAACCCGGGTCCCCCGCGGAGGTTTCGGGCTCCCGCAAAGAAAGGACCTCGGGGGCAAGCGGGGAGCTAACCTCGAAGGCGTCGCCCCCCTCTCGGAGGATCTCTTTGCGCAACGTTGCGGTGGTGCTGGCGGTGTTCTCGATGGGTTGTGTCACCACCGCGCCCAGTCAGCGCCCGCCGCCGGAGCTGAAGTCCACCGAGCTCGAGCTGACGGTTCGGGAAGCCGACGGCGATCTGGTCAATCAGCTGCAGGCGGAGTTCGCGAAGGTGGCCGAGCTGCGCAGCGCCACCCTGAAGAGCCACGCGGGGAAGGTCGCGGTGTTCACGATCAACTACCCCGGGCCGGTGAACGATCTGCCGAACACCCTGTCGTCGATTCCGCACCCGGGGCTCAAGTACGTCACCGCGGTGCACAAGTACGAGTACTCCTCGTTCGACAACCAGCCGCCGACGATCACCTTCGTGTTTCCGCAGGCCGAGCAGGTGCTCAACACCCGCGAGCAGTTCGTCACAGTCGAGGTGCCGGACAAGGACATCGCCTCGGTCTCCGTCGGCAGCAAGGCCGCCGCGCTCTACAAGGGGAACATCTACCGGCTCAAGACCGAGCTGGCCGAGGGACGCCAGGTGCTGATGGCGACCGCCAAGGACAAGTCGGGCAACGAGACGACCGCCCAGGTCGCGGTCACGATCGACACCACCGCCCCGGCGCTGCAGGCACAGATCAAGCTGCTGATCGAGGGCACGGTCGAGCCGGGCAGCTCGGTGCTGATCAACGGGCTCGAGATCCCGGTCGACTCGAACGGGAGCTACCGGGCCGAGGTGCCGGTGATCAAGGGCCAGCGGAAGATCGAGATCATCGCGATCGACAAGTCGGGGAACAAGGCGGTCACGATCCGGCAGCTGGGCGACTGACTCACGAGCCGCCGGCGAACCGCTCCATCCGCGCCTTGAGCTCGGCGGGCGGCATCATCTCGTCGAGCGCTTCGACCCGGCCCGAGCGCGGCTCGAACAGGCACAGGCCGCCGGTGCACTTCTGGGCGAGGTAGTCGAACGGGTCGTGGCCCGAGGTGGCGAGGCTCGAGCCCGCCAGCTGCATGAAGACGAAGCGATCGCCAAACGAGCCCTTCATCTCTTCGAGCAGCACGTTGGCGTGGGCCGCCCAGGGGCAGCCGGGCAGCACCACGCTGAGCAGCAGGGGCTTGCCCGCGGCGCGCGCCTGGTTGATCGGCTCGAACTGGGAGGGGTGCTCGAGCGCCTTGCGCAGCCGCGAGTGCTGGGTCGCCTTCGAGTAGACGAACGCGGCGACGAGGGCGATCACGGCGATGATCAGGCGTTTCTGCATCGGCGAAAGATAGCCCGCCCCGCCCCTGCCCGCCGCTCCCGGATAAGCTGCGCCGATGGCCACACGTCTGGGCGCATG
>JAGSPQ010000962.1 GCA_018262385.1 Myxococcaceae bacterium
TACCGTCGGTGGTCCGAAGCGCGGTTGAGCGGCCCGCGCCCGGCATACCCCAACCGGTCCAACCAATCGCTGGCGAGGGCACCCGCCAGCTTTTCCCTGCCCAGCAATCGAGGTGTCAGACACTTCGTACATCGTAGGTGTTTCCTACATCGTAGGTGTCAGACACCTCGTACGTCGGAGCAGGTGTCAGACACGTCGTACGTCGACAACCGCGTACGTCCGACACCTGATGCGTCCTCGAACTCGCAGACGCACTGACCTGAATCGGAACACCTGTGGATTGCGCATGCGTGTTCCCCTTCCAGCCCCTGTCCGCGGAACAGGCGGGGATCTGGCGGGTTGGATTTCGACAAGGCTGGCCCCTCGCTTGCTCTTCCAGTCCCCGGTGAGGCCGATCATGACGATTCACATCGGAAAGCACGACATGAAGATCGCATCCCGGCCTGATCGCCCTGTCACTCAGCTCGGCCCGCGAGAGCTGGTCCCCGTCACCCGCCTGGTTTCAGTCAGAACGGTCTCGGTGATCAACGGCGTGCTGACCACGGTGCGGGTGCTCCAGGCGGCCTGACCACGCACGTATGGTCATCCGCTGTAGTGTCACCCTTGCTCACATCCGCAACTCGTAGTAACTCCCAGCGCTTCTGAGGCCGACTTTTCGGCCCTGCCAGCGTTTTCGCGGAGTTCACTTCCCGATGCGGATCAAGCGCCTCGACATCACCGGCTTCAAATCCTTCATGGACCGGGTCGTCTTCCAGTTCGACCTCGGGATCACCGGGGTGGTCGGCCCCAACGGGTGCGGCAAGTCGAACGTGGTCGACGCGATCCGCTGGGTGATGGGAGAGCAGAGCGCGAAGAACCTCCGCGGCCGCGGAATGGAAGACGTGATCTTCAACGGCTCCGAGCTGCACGCGCCGCTGTCGATGTCCGAGGTCACCCTCACCTTCAAGATCGACGAGGGCGACGTCCTCCCCGCGACCCTCGCCGGGCTGACCGAAGTCTCCGTCACCCGCCGGATGTTCCGCGGCAGCAACGAGAGCGAGTACGCGATCAACAAGGTCGCCTGCCGGATGCTCGACATCACCGAGCTGTTCCTCGGCACCGGCGTCGGCACCCGCGCCTACTCGATCATCGAGCAGGGCCGGGTCGGGCAGATCGTCTCCGCCCGCCCGGAAGATCGCCGCGCGTTCATCGAAGAGGCCGCTGGTGTCACCAAGTACAAGGCCCGCCGCAAGGCCGCCGAACGGAAGATGGAGTCGACCCAGGGCAACCTGCTGCGCGTCAACGACATCGTCCAGGAGCTCGAGCGCCGGCTCGACAGCCTCGAGCGCCAGGCGAAGAAGGCCGAGAAGTACAAGAAGCTCAAGGCCGAGATGCGCGAGCTGGAGCTCCACGTCCAGTCGCACCGCTGGCTCGAGCTGACCGCGCAGAAGAAGGTGCTCGAGCTTCAGCTGTCGACCCTCTCGAACGAAGAGCGCGAGAGCTACGGCCGGGTCCAGGGGCTGGAGGCCGAGATCGAGCAGCGCCGCACCACCCTCGACGCCGAGGGGCAGGCGATCGAGCACGCGGCGGTCGAGCTGTCGGCGCTCGAAGGCCAGGAGAAGCTCGACGCGCAGAACCTCGGGCACTGGCGCACCGACGCCGAGAGCACCCGCGCCCGCCTCGCCAAGGCGCAAGCAGACGCGCAGTCGCTGGCGGCCCGCGGCGCCGAGCTGAAGGCCTCGCTCGAGCAGCGCGAAGCCGAGCTGTCCCAGCTGGCGGTCGGCTCGAAGGAAGACGAGGTCGCGCTCCAGGTCTCGGAAGAAGAGACCCGCCGGGTCAGCCACCTGTCGATCGAGGTCGCCGCCCGCCTCGAGCGCGAGCGAAACGAGCTGGTGGAGGTGGTGACCAAAGTCGCCAACCACGAGACCCACCTCACCGATCTGCTCAGCCGCCGCTCGGAGCTCGAGCAGCGCCGCGCCCGCCACCAAGGCGAGATCGAGACGCTGAAGGCCGAAGAGGCGCAAGCGGAGGCCGCCCGCGCCGAGGTCCTCGACCGGGTCGGCAACAGCCGGCAGAACGCGCACGAGCTGGCCAGCCGCCGCACCGACGAAGAGTCGCAGCTGACCCGCACCCGCGAGGAGTTCGCCGAGAACGAGATTCAGGTGATCTGCCTGCGCGAGGAGCTGGCCGACAAGCGCAGCCGCCTCAACTCGCTCCAGGAGATCGCGCGCAACTACGAGGGCTACGACCGCGGCGTGCGCGCGGTGATGCTCAAGGCCGGCGGCGATCCGAAGGCGATGGGCGTGTTCGGAGTGGTGTCGGACGTGGTGACCGCTCCGGCGCAGTACGAGAAGGCGATCGAGGCCGCGCTGGGCGAACGGCTGCAGCACATCATCGTCGAGACCCCCGAGAAGGGGTTCGAGCTGGTCGAGCACCTGCGCGAGCTGTCGGAAGGGCGCTCCACCTTCCTGCCGGTGATCGCGGCCCAGGCTGCCGCGGGGTTCGAGGGCGAGCCGCCTCCGGGGGCGCGCGCGATCGACGTCGTCACCGTCACCGAGGAAGTGCTCCGCCCGGTGGTGCAGCTGCTGCTGCAGGACGTGATGCTGGTCCCCGAGCTGGCGATCGCCCGCGAGCAGGCGGCCCGGTTCCCAGCGGCGCGAGATCGGCGAGCTCGAGCTGCAGGTGAAGCAGCTCGAGGAGAGCTACAACGAGATTGTCACCCGGCACTACGAGCTGCAGAAGCAGATGGGCCACCGCGAAGGGGTGCTCAAGGGGCTGGCGAAGAACCAGCACGCCGAAGAGATCAGCCTCGCCACCCACGAGAAGGACCTGACCCAGGCGGGCCAGGGGCTGGTGAAGCTGCGCGAGCGGATCGGGGTGGTCGCCCACGAGGCGGCGCAGCTGACCGAGTCGATGCGGACCTTGAGCACCGAGGAAGTGCTCCGCCCGGTGGTGCAGCTGCTGCTGCAGGACGTGATGCTGGTCCCCGAGCTGGCGATCGCCCGCGAGCAGGCGGCCCGGTTCCCAAGGTGCGGGTCGCGTCGGCGAGCGAGAAGGGCGAGGCGGCCCACCGCGCGGTCGAGCAGCTCCAGGCGCAGGCGGCCGAGACCCAGGGCCGGGCCGAGGCGATCGGCAAAGAGCTCGAAGAGGGCTCAGGTCACCTCGAGCTGCTGCAGATGCAGATCGGAGAGACCGCCGAGCGCCAGGCGGCCCGCGCCGCGCAGCTGGCCTTCGCGCGCGGAGATCTGGAAGCGCGCCGCAGCGGCCACAACGAGGCGGCGGCGAAGGTGCGCGAGGA
>JAGSPQ010000963.1 GCA_018262385.1 Myxococcaceae bacterium
CGGCGGCTCCGGCACGTGGAGCTGCTCGGGCTGAGGGCCGAGCGTGCCTGTGCAGCGCTGACCACATCAGGATGTGGTTGGGCCTGCACAGGCGAAGGTCACTTCCACGCCAGCAGGCTGAGCGCGACCGCGAGGCCGACGCCGGCTCAGCGAGGTGGGGATGCACGTCCAACGCGCCATGAGCGCCGCGGGGTGCGGCTCCATCGCCGCCGCGACCCGCAGCACCGGTTCCGGCACGTGGAGCTGCTCGAGCTGAGGGTGCCTGTGCAGCGCTGACCACATCAGGATGTGGTTGGGCCTGCACAGGCGAAGGTCACTTCCACGCCAGCAGGCTGAGCGCAACCGCGAGGCCGACCCCGGCCTGGATGAAGAGGGTGTTGCCGTCGATCGGCTTGCCGTTCTTCGCGCCGCTGAGCAGCCCGACCGGGGTCCACCAGGCCCAGGTCACCTTGTCGTCGGCGATGCCCTTGAAGCCGCCCTTGCCGTCCCACTTGCTGCCTTCCTTCACCACCCCCAGCTGACCCATCGCCTCGGCGATGCCGTAGTAGAGGAGGTCATCGCCGAAGGTCCACCAGATGGCGTTGAACGCCGCGCCGGTCTTCCAGCCGAACTCCTTGGTGAGCCCGTAGGTGAGCGCCGCCTGGGCGGTGACCTGCGCGGCCCGGTAGATCTTCAGCGTCGTCGGGTTGCCCTTCGAGAGGTTGTACCCGACGTAGTCGAAGGCGGCGAAGAGCACCGAGGCGCCGAGGGTCGCTCCCAGCTTGGCGATGAACGATTTGTCCTTCTTGTTCTTCTTCTTCGGCGGGTGGGAGCCGGCAGTGTGGACCCCGCTCTTCTTCACCGAGTCCTTCGGCACTGTGCCGACCAGCACCGAGCGATCGCCCGCCGAGTGGCCGCTGAGCGCGCTGCTCACCTGGGTGCGGCCGTGGAGGGCGCCGAGGTCGACCTGGCCGTGGGAGCTGCGCTCCAGCTTCAGCGCGCGCAGCTCGCTCGCGATCACCTTCGGGTCGGTGATCAGCTTCGAGTGCGGCTGAAGCTCGGCGGCGAGATCATCGCGCAGCCGGCCGAACTGATCGCGGATCGCCAGCGCCGACAGCAGCGCGGCGTTGGTCTCGAACCCATCGGCTGGAGCGGTGAGCGCCTTGCTCGGGACCACCGAAGGGCCCGACCAGGTGGGACGGCGGAAGTCGGAGAGCACGGAGCGGTTGGTGATGGTGGATGACATCGCGTTCCTCTTGGGTTGGGACTTCTGCCCGGGTCCCAATTCAAGCGCGGTGCCGACGGCCTTTGAGAGGCAGACCCCGCGCCGAGGTGGATCCTGGCAGGCGACAGTGGAGCGCCCGCGCGCGCCGGCGCGAAGGCGGCTCGTCTCCTGCCGGGCGACGGCGCACTGGGGAACGGCCGGTGGCATCCGCCGTGAAGTACCTCCCCCCATGAACCTCGCAATCGCCCCTCGTCTCCCGGTGCGGCGCCCCACGATGCTGGAAGAGGCGCCGGTCATCCCTCCCGCGCCGCTGCTGCGGCCGGTGGACTCCTTCGAGCTGAGCGCTCCCCAGCAGGTGGAGGAGGTCCCCCGCCTCACCGACCCGAAGGACTTCTCGGTTCCGCGGCTGGATCAGGTGTTCGACGTCGCCAGCCACTTCCCGGGGAAGATGATCCAGCTGGACACCAAGCTGCCCCCCAACGAGCCGGGGGTCGCCCGCAGGATGGCGAACCAGTACATGGACGCGCTGCGCAGGCACCCCGAGCTGAAGGACCAGGTGTTCATCGCCTGCAACGACAAGCAGATGCTCACGGCGATGAAGAAGGAGTTCGCGAAGAACGACGACTTCAAGGACTTCCGGAACTTCAGCTTCGATCACGAGGAGCTCAACGACTTCATCCTCGGCGGGAACGTGAACGACGCGGATCCGCTCAAGGGCTCGGGGAACAACAAGTTCGTCTCGATCGGGGATCCGCGCGCCCCGCTGCGGGTGGGCGGGTTCGACGATCTGCTGGCGCTGTCGAAGAAGACGCTGAAGAAGACGCGCGACCCGAGCAGCAAGGACTTCGGAAAGCAGCTGGTGGTCTGGACGATCAACGACGAGGACAAGATGCGCAAAGTGGTCGCGCTCAAGCCCGACTACATCGTCACCGACAACCCGGCGCTGCTGAAGAAGGTGATCGACGAGGTCTGCGGGCCGAATGATCCGCTGCGGCCGAAGATCCAGTGCCACCGCGGCGGGCCAGACGGCCTCGGCCTGCCGGAGAACACCCTGCCGATGATCGAGCAGGGCTTCCGCACCGGTGACTCGGTGGAGTTCGACGTCTGTGCCGCGAAAGACGGGCCGGTCGTCTTTCACGACAACGATCCCAACTCGGTGGTCTCGGTGATGCGCAACCTCGGGATCGCCGGCGACGGCCAGTTCCGGCCGACCGTGCCTTCGCTCGGCGATCCGCTGCGGGGGCTCCGGCTCGACCAGCTCACCGTCGACCAGATCCGCAAAGCGTACGGTTACGCCCGGCGGTGAGGCCGGGCGCGAGTAGACTCCCCGGGCGTGGAAAGCCACACCCTGCCGGTCGACGAAGGCCCGAGCGCGACCCCGCGCGAGCTGGTGTTGGTGGCGTACGTCGAGGGCCGCGAGCTG
>JAGSPQ010000964.1 GCA_018262385.1 Myxococcaceae bacterium
TGTCGCCCGAGCAGACGAACGGCTCGGCGCCCTCGACGTAGATGATGGTGCCGGCGGCGCAGGTGCCGTGCTGGCTCGAGGCGAGGTTCTTGTTTCGGGCCTCGAACCAGATCGCCGGCGCGAACAGCCGGTAGCCCTCGTAGTCCACCCGCAGCAGGCTGTAGAGGTTGGGGATCCCGGCCGGGCCCGCGCGCGAGGCGAAGGGCGGCACCCAGAAGTCGGCCTGGGCCCGGACCTCGAAGTCCAGGGGCAGCTTGCCGAAGTAGCGCAGCCGCGCGCCGGCCTCGTTGCGTGCCGACTGGCCCTCGTACTCGTCGGGCGAGGCGACTGGCCGGGCGAACGGGTTCAAGAACTTGTTGTCGTAGTAGCGCAGCGACAGCTCGAGCTCGTGCTTCTTGGGGTTGAAGAGGGTGCGCTGCTCGACCCCGAAGCCGCCGCCGCCGGCCTGCTGGTTGACCGGATCGGGGCCGGCCTTGATCGAGTCGAAGGTGCGGGTGCCCTCGAGGTAGAGGCCGAAGTGGCCGAACTGCGCCCGCAGGTCGAGGCCGACCGCGCCGAAGGGCCCGCCGAACGGCGTGCGGCTCCACTCCTGCGGCTGGAGCTTCAGCGGCGCGCCGTGGAAGAAGGTGGTCGCGCCGTAGCCGGTGAGGCCGATGCGGTAGCGGTCGGAAGGCTTGAAGTCGACGTGGCCGCCGCCGACCAGCTCTTCGTACAGGCCGGGGAGGGTGGTGAACTTCAGCTTCTTGTCGCTCGACAGATCGTCGCCGACGTAGACCGGAGGGGCCTTGCACACGTCGGCTTCGCTGCGCGGGTCCTCGCACACCTCCCGGTCGTACATCTCGTACTGGTAGAGATCGCGGGTCTGGAACGAGACGAACCCGAACAGCGACAGCTTGCGGTTGTCGCCGAACTCGAGGTCTTCGATGCTGCCGGCGAGGCCGCGGAAGTTCGAGCGGATCGACCAGTCGTCGAGCACGTAGTGGTTGGCGGTGTTGGGGCAGGCGTCGAAGCCGCTCTGCTTGCAGACGCTGGCCAGCTCCTGGTTGATCAGCGCGACCGAGGTGGTGCTGATGCCGTTCGGGGTCCGGCGGCGGGTGGTGTCGAGGGTGAGCCGCTCGGCGAAGCCAATGGTGAACGAGCCCGCCACCACCCGGCGGTTGCCGGCCTTCCACTGCGCGTACGCCACCGGGAGCGAGGCGCGGTAGCCGAACGGATCGACCACCAGCGCGCCGCGGGCGGGGTCGTAGTGCGGCGAGCCGGGCACCAGGCGGGTGGTGTTGACGATGAAGCCGGCCGAGAGGTTCCAGGGGAAGGAGAGCGTGCCCTGGAGGAAGCCGGGGGGAGGCAGCACGCCGCCGGGAACGAGGAAGTCTCCGTTCGACATCCCGCTGCGCAGCCGGAACTTGCCGGCGATCGGCAGCTTCACCGGGCCCGCATCCAGCCGGATGAACGGAGCGATCAGCAGCAGCTGCTGGTCGGTGAGCGAGCCGGCCCCGACCAGCTCGGTCGGGTCTTCGATGCGGCCCTTGTTCTTCCGGTAGAGCAGGATCGCGTCGACGTCCGCGTACGACAGGCCGGGCAGATCGAACAGCTCGTCACGGCTGGCGCCGTTGAGGTCCACCCCGTCGACGATCATCAGCAGCAGGATGTCGGCGGTCTCCTCCGAGATCTCCTCGCGCTCCTCGAGGTCGATGATGTCGTCTTCGCTGTCGACGTTGTCGAGCGGGACTTCGTAGATGGCAGCGGACGCGAGCGACGGGACGAGCAGGGCGAAGAAGAGGCACGCGCGCATCGGGGGATCGAGAGGCTAGACCAGCGCGAGCCCGGCGAGACGCCCAATTGCTGGGGGGGTGCTTTTGGTGGGCATGCGCCTACCACCCGGGCTGTTCAGAACGCTCGGTGTCGACTTTCAGACGCAGCGTGGTTCTCTCGCTCGAGGGTGGCCAGTTCGGGCCGCTCTATGGGCGCTGCTCGGCGATGCGGACGATCTTCGGGCAGCTGAAGGCGCTGGCCGGCTCTTCCGCTCCGCTGCTTTTGGAAGGAGAGACCGGCACCGGCAAAGACCTCACCGCCGAGGCGGTGCACGCCGCGTCACCCCGGGCGGACAAGCCGTTCGTGGTGGTCGACTGCGGCGCGGTCTCGGCGTCGCTGATCGAGGCCGAGCTGTTCGGTCACGAGAAAGGGGCCTTCACCGGCGCGGGCGTCGCGCGCGCGGGCCTCGCCGAAGCGGCCAACGGCGGCACCCTGCTGCTCGACGAAGTGGGAGAGCTGGCGCTCGAGCTGCAGCCGAAGCTGTTGCGGCTGGTCGAGCGGCGGGAGGTGCGGCGGGTCGGCTCGAACGTGGCGATCCCCGTCGACCTGCGGATCCTCGGCTCGACCCACCGCGCGCTGCGCGACGAGGTCCGGGCCGGCCGGTTCCGCGAAGACCTCTACTACCGGCTCTCGACGCTGCGGCTGCGGCTGCCGGCGCTGCGAGATCGTCCCGGCGATCTGGCGGGGTTGGTCGATCGGCTCTTTGCCCAGCACGGCTCGCTGCGCCGGTTCGACGAGCTGCCGACCGCGGATCGGTCGGTGCTCCAGGCCCACCGGTGGGCGGGCAACGTGCGCGAGCTGCGCAACGTCGTCGACACGCTGCTCGAGCGCGACTCGACCCCCTCGCAGGCGGCGACCGCGGATCTGTCGCTGAAGCTGGCGCGAGATCGCGCGCTCACCCAGTTCGAGCGCGAATACCTCGTCCACGTCCTCTCTCTTTCCGGCGGCTCGGTCACCGAGGCGGCGAAGCTGGCGGGGGTCTCGCGTCAGCTGCTCCAACGCCTACTTCTCCGACATCGGCTCCGTGGCAACCGTCACGGTTGACACCTCGACAACCGCTGATTGTCAGTCGTGATGAAGAAACGCCTTAACCACGCGCGGATTGGTGAGCCCGGAACTGGCGCACCCACTGCACACGCGCCGCAGATGTTCGAAAAATCCAAGCGGCCGTGGCTCGGCGTAGGTCTGGCTCTCACCCTGTCGGCTTCCTGCGTCGGAAAGATTGATGAACCGCAACCGGTGACCGCGCCGCCGCCAGGCACCGGCCTGCCGGGTGAGCCGGGCACGCCGGGCATGCCGGGTACGCCGGGTACGCCGGGTACGCCGGGTACGCCGGGCACGCCGGGCACGCCGGGTGAGCCGGCCCAGCCGGGTGAGCCGGTGGCGCCGGGTGAGCCGGTGGCCGGAGGGCCTGCTCCGGTCACTCCGGAGGTGCTCCCGCCCGCCGTGCCGCCGGCGCCCGGCGCGCCTCCCGCTCCGACCCGCTACGTCTGCGACACCAAGACCTGGGGCGGGCCGTCGGTGGTTCGGCGGCTGACCCGCGCGGAGTACGCCAATGCGATCCGCGACGTGTTC
>JAGSPQ010000965.1 GCA_018262385.1 Myxococcaceae bacterium
CCGCGGATCATCCACACCTCGGCCCGCCGGGTGAGCGCCATCGCGTGCAGCCAGTGGTCCGCGCCCATCGCGCGCCGGGTGGTGTCGAGGGTGCGGGTCGCGAGCGCGTCGGCCGCGTCGACCTGCCCCCCCTGGTGCAGCACCCGCGCCCGCTGCAGGTCGAAGAAGATCCGGGCCGGCGCCGACGGGCTGAGCGAGCTGGCGACCTCGTCCCCCATTCCGAGCGAGAACGCCGCTTCTCGCAAGCCGCCCCGCGCCGACTGGCAGGTGGCCAGCTGGCCCCAGAGCTTGAGCTCGACGTGGTGGTGGACCCGGCGGGCGGCGGAGATCGCTTCCTGCAGCACCCCTTCGTCGCGGCACGCCGCGCCCGACGCCACCTGCGCCGCGAGGGCGAGCGCGCGCGGCAGCTGCTCGGGGCCCTGCAGCTCGGGCGTCCCGTCGACCCGGCCGATCACTTCCTCCATCTGGGCGCGCTGCTGCTGACTGCCGCGCTCGCTCCACGCCGCCGCGTCCTCGGCGCGCAGCAACCGGCAGCTGTCGGACGGAGGCAGCTCCATCAGCCGATCCCACGCCTGCGCGGGCTCGGTCGGAGGCACCCGCTCGAGCCAGGCGACCCAGGTGGAGACCGCGTCGAGCCCGACCGCCGCGCACGCCTCGCGCGGCTGGGCGGTCGCTCCCGCCGATCGATCCGACCGGGTGTGGCACAGCTCTTCGGACAGGCGCTCCCATTCGGTGAGCTGGCGCTCGAGCTCGGTCAGCACCGGCGCCGACAGCCGTGCCCCGGTGCGTTGCTCGAGCGACGCCAGCGCCAGCGGCACCCGGCGGGCGACCTCGGCTCTCAGCGCGCGCACCGGAGCCCCGGCCGCATCGCACCGGCCCAGGTGCTGGAACGCCGCAGCCCCGGCGGCGACGGCGAGGGTGGTGGCGAGCACCAGGGTGACGCTGGAGCGAATCCGCCGGCGCCGGGTCGCGGGCTGGCAGGCGGCGAGCGCGGCCGCGGCGTCGAGCATCGTCACAAACCGCTGCGCCGGCGCAGGAGCGGTCAGCCGATCGAGGGTGGCGGCCAGCCGCGGGCTCGGGCGGGCGCCGGTCGCCCCGATCGCCTGGCGCAGCGCGACCCCGAACGAGAACTGATCGGCGGCGGCGGTCGCCGGCTCTCCGCGGGTCACCTCGGGAGCCAGGTAGCCCAGCGTCCCCACCACCAGCCCCCGGTCTTGCGGCTCACCGAGCGCGGCGAGGCCGAAGTCGGTCACCCGCGGGATCTGATCCGCATCGAAGACCACGTTGGCGGGCTTGAAGTCGCGGTGCACGACGCCGCGCGCGTGCGCATGGCCCAGCCCGCGCGCCACCCGGGTGAAGACCCGCAGCGTCGCCTCGAGGGTGCGCGGCTGGTCCTGCCAGGCGCGCAGGTTGCCGCCGGGCAGGAACTCCATCGCGAGGAAGGGAATCCCCCGCTCCTCGCCGACGTCGAACACCGTCGCGACGTTGGGGTGGTTGAGCTGCGCCATCGCGCGCGCTTCGTGGAGAATTCGATCCTTCGCTTCCTGGCCGAGCGCCGCGACGCGCGAGCCGCTGAGGACCTTGAGCGCCACCCGCCGATCGAGCCGGGGATCGTAGGCGGCGAAGACGTCGCCCATCCCGCCCTGCCCCACCCACTCGAGCAGGGTGTACGGCCCCAGCCGCTCTCCGGGCTTGAGCGAAAGCCGCTGCGAGAACACCGGCCGGCCGCGCTCGACCAGGTCGCAGAGCAGCCGGCAATCCGAGCAGGCCTCGAGGTGCTCGCGCGCCTGCTGCGCCTCGGCTGGTTCCAGCCGCCCGGAGGCCCAGGCCGCGAGGTGCTCTTCGCCCAGGCAGCTCATGGCGCGAGGTGACGGCGAAGGCTGACGTCCGCTTCGCAGAACAGCGTGCGCATCAGGCTGTTCGCCTCGCTCGCGCCGAGGGCGAGGGCGCTGGCGAGCCGGGCGAGGGTCCGCTCGCGCAGGGTGGCGTTGACGCCCTGAATCCAGCGGGCGGCGGTGGCGCGGTGGATGCTGTAGACGCCCGCGATGGTGTCGATGCTCGCGCCATCGAGGACGTGGAACTTGAGCACCGCCCGCTCGCGGCTGCTGATCGAATCGAAGGCGGCGCGAATCGCGTCCCGCAGCGCCTCGCCGTGCCGGGCGCGCAGCACCTCCCGCTCGGTGTCCTGCGGAGCGACCAGCGACTCGAGCACGTCGTACTCCGCGCGCGTGGGGCCGGCCCACTTGCGCCGCTCGCGGACGAGGTCGATCGCCAGCCGGGTCGCGGCGACCAGCACCCAGCCGGTCAGCGAGCCTCGGCCCTGGTAGGTCGCGAGCTGCGGCGGAGGGCCGACCAGCATCCGGGTCCGCAGCGTCTGGGCCACCTCGTCGGCGAACGCGGGGGACCCGTCGATCGGCGCCACCGCCAGCGGCACGCGGGAAAGAAACCGATCGTCGAAGTACCGCAGCGCGCGGGGATCGTGGGCGGTGCAGGCGAACGCGAGGTAGACCTCGGGCAGGCAGACCGGGCTCGGGGTCAGCGGAGCGAGGAAGCGGGCGAACGCCTTCGGGTCGACGGACACGCCGGGAAAGGCATCCGCTCCGAACTGGAGGGCATCTTCGAGTG
>JAGSPQ010000966.1 GCA_018262385.1 Myxococcaceae bacterium
CTGGAAGCCGAGATCGAAGCAGGGCGCTTCCGCGAGGACTTGTTCTTCCGCATCAACGTGATCGCCATCGACATGCCTCCGCTGCGGCTGCGCGGGAACGATGTGCTGCTGTTGGCCCAGCACTTCCTCGGAATTCACGCCTCGAAGAGCGGGAAGCAGGTGGCCACCCTCTCGGTGGCTGCCGCCGACAAGCTGCTGGCCTACCTCTGGCCGGGCAACGTCCGCGAGCTGCAGAACTGCATCGAGCGCGCGGTGGCGTTTGCCGAATTCGAGCAGCTGAGGGTCGACGACCTGCCCGAGAAGGTGCGCGCCTACCGCCCACCCGCCCTCGCCCTCGATGCGTCCGAGATCGTCACCCTGGAAGAGAACGAGTCGAGCTACATCGCGCGGGTGATGGCGGTGGTGGGGGGCAACAAGTCCCTTGCCGCCCGCCTGCTCGGAATCGATCGGAAGTCACTGTGGCGGCGCCTGGGCCGCCTCGCGGGCAACCCGACCGACGAGGGGTAGCACCGCGGCGCGGTGGGCCGAAGCGCCAACCTAGACCAGGTGCGGCGCGTCTCCCGCCGCCGGCAGCAGCACGGTGAAGGTCGAGCCCTTGCCGGCCTCGCTCGCCACGCTCAGCCTGCCGTGGTGCCGCTGCACGATCTGATGGGACGTCGACAGCCCCAGCCCGACGCCGGCCGGATCATCCCGGGTGGTGAAGAACGGGTCGAAGATCCGCTCCTGCAGCGCCGCCGGGATGCCGCGCCCGGTGTCGGCCACGGTGAGCTTCAGCGCCTGCCCGTCGACCGCGCAGATCGCCACCTCGAGCCGGCCCCCACCCGGCATCGCGTTGATCGCGTTGTCGACCAGGTGGGCGACGAGCTCCTCCAGCTGGGCTGAGTCGCCCTGCACCTCGGGCAACCCGGCCGGCAGGTGGGTGGTGAGGGCGATCTGCTGCGCCGCGAGCCTCGCGCCGAACCGCTCGAGCGCCGCGCTCACCGGCTGCCCCAGCTGCAAGCGTGCGCCGCTGCCTTCCCGCTCGGCGTCGGTCAGCTCCCGCAGCCGGGCGACGATCGCCCCCATCCGCTTCGTCTGCTCGACCAGCTCGGTCAGCGGCTGGGCGTGGGGCGAGTCCTTGCCCAGGCCCACCTTCACCAGCCCGGCGAGGCTGAGCACCGCGGTCAGCGGGCTGTTGAGCTCGTGCGCGACCCCCGCGCCCAGCGTGCCCAGCGCCGCCAGCCGGCGGGTGCGCAGGATCTGATCCTGCGCCGCCTTCAGCTCGGCGGTGCGCGTGTCCACCCGCGCCTGCAGCTCGCGGTTCCAGCCGCCAATCTCCTCGTCCCGTCGGCGGATCTCGCTCGCCATCTGGCGGAAGGTCCCCGCGAACCCGGCCAGCTCGTCGCTGCCCTCGACCTTCGGCGCCACCGCGTCGTACCGCCCGTCCTTCAGCGCCTTCGCCGCCACCGACAGCTCGGCGATCGGCCGGGTCACCCCCCGCGCCAGCCACACGCTCAGCGCCGCTGCCAGCGCCAGCCCGATCCCCGCCCAGAACAGCGTGTAGTCCCGCACCCGGGTCGCCGCCCGCAGCGCCACGCTCTGCGGCTGCTCGGCCAGCACCCCCCAGTTGAGCACCTTCACCGGAGCGAACGCCGCCAGCGCCGGCTCGGCCCCGGCCCGCTCGACCACTCCGCTCTGCAGCGTCCCGCCCGCGGCCAGCGCCTGCTCGCTGGGCGACAGCGCCTGCGCCCCGGCCAGCACCGCGCCC
Source organism: Myxococcaceae bacterium (assembly GCA_018262385.1). Taxonomy (GTDB): domain Bacteria; phylum Myxococcota; class Myxococcia; order Myxococcales; family Myxococcaceae; genus JAGSPQ01. The sequence goes on from JAGSPQ010000966.1 coordinate 1,748, forward strand.
TTCGCGTCGAGCAACACCACCCGCGCGCCGCGCGCGTTGAGCTCCTCGAGCCGGGCCGCGATCGGCCGCAGCGACAGCTCGGCGGCGATCACGTGGCTGCCGCTGCGCACCGCGATCACCACCCGCGCCGCGCCGCCTTCCACCCGGTACGGCGGTCCCACCGCGGCCCCCAGCGCCAGCGCCGGTGCGAGCGGGACGTGAGCGGCCATCGCCTCCAGCGCCGGCGTCTCCCGCTTCGCGTCCGCCTCGAACACCGGCGGCACCACCGCGTCGCCCTTCGAATCGAGCAGCGCCACCGCGGTCACCTCGGCCACCTGCCGGAACGGAATCCGCAGCACCTCGGCCAGCTCGGCCTTCGAGAAGCGGTCCAGCGGCAGCGCCTGGGCCGACAGCGCCAGCGCCTCGGCGGCGTGCGCGACGGTCGCCTCGGTCTGGCGGGCGAGGTCTTCGGCGGTCTGCTCTTGAGCGCGGCGCACCAGCGCGGTGACTTCGTCGCGGCTGGCGCGCCAGGCGAGCGATCCGATCACCGCGACCGGCACCAGCCCGACCGCGAGGAGGATGACGCCGATCTTTCGGCGGAAGGTCAGGCCGCCGTCCAGAGGCCCTGCTTCTTCACCAGGTCGAACACCTCGCGCAGAATCGAAACCACGGTGTCGATCGTCGCCGCGTCGATGGTCATCGCCGGCTGGATGCGGAAGATGGGATCAAAAGACAGACAGATCAGCCCTCTCTTCAGACATTCCTCGAACATCACCTTGCAGACCGACCGCGGCAGCAGCTCCTTCGTCTCTTTGCTCTTCACCAGCTCGAGCGCCAGCAGCAGGCCCTGCCCGCGCACGTCGCCGACGAACGGGTAGTCGTCGAGGAAGGGCTTCAG
>JAGSPQ010000967.1 GCA_018262385.1 Myxococcaceae bacterium
GTTGCCATGGAGCACCAGCAACCCGGGCATCGGGCCGCCGCTGGTCACCGAGGCATAGACGCGGAAGATCGCCGCCAGGCCATTGAAGCTTGGAGGTCCCATCACCGGAAAATCCGCGCGACCGGGATCGGCGCCGGCGCGACCATCGAGCCAGATCGCATAATCGGACCAGGCGAGGCCTGACGCGCCATCGACGCCGCTGCGCTGCGGGTGGGCGGTGACGGGAGAGAGCGTCTCGTCGATCGGGCCGAACCGGACCTGGGGAGCGCTGCTTCCGGTTGGAGCGACGGCGAAGAACGACGTCTCGGCGGCGCGCGGCGTCCAGCTGAAGTGCGCTTCGTTGGGCGCCAGCGGGGTGGTGGCCCCGGTGGCGAGCGGCAACCGCCAGGTCGCGTTCGGGTCGGCGAGCTTCAGTCGCGCGGCGTGCAGGTCCTCGGGCAGCAACCGCCCCACCCGGGTGGCGGTGCTCAGCGTCGTGATCGGCGAGGTCGAGCGGTAGACGTCCCAGGTCTGCGTCCCGGTGATCGGCCCGGCGTCCATCCACCGCAGCCAGACCTGTCCCGCCGCGACCCAGATCGTCCCCGGGAAGGGCGAGACGGTGAGGGTGAGGCTCTGCGCCGTTTCGAAGCCGAGGCTGTTGGTGGCCTTCAGCTCGTAGACGGTGGAGCGAATCGGGCTCACCGCGAGGCTGGTTCCAGTGGCGGGAGCGCCGTTGAGGGTGAGGGTCGCTGCGCCGGCCGCGGTCCAGCTGAGAGTGGAAGGGGTCCCGACCACGACGGCGGCCGGGCTCGCGGCCAGCCCGAGCACGATCTGCGGGACCACGGTGAGGGTGAGCGAGGCGGTGACCGCGGCGTCGAGGCTGTTGCGCGCCTCGAGGGTGTAGAGGGTGGTGACGGAGGGCGAGACCCCCAGCGAGGTGCCCACGACGAGGGCGCCGTTCAGGCGCACCGAGGCGGCGCTCGAGACCGACCAGGTGATCAGCGTCGACTCGCTCTGGGTGATCGACGGGCGGGCGGCGGAGAAGGACCCGATCACCGCCGCGGGGACGACCGCGACGTTCACGCTCTGCGAAGCGGTGAAGCCGAGCGCGTTCTGCGCCGTCAGGGTGTGGGCGCCGGTCGAGCTGGGCGCGAGCACCGCGCTGCTGCCGGTGACGAGGGCGCCGTCGAGCCGAAGCTCGGTCGCTCCGGTGGTGGTCCAGCGCAGGGGGGTGCTCTCGCCCGCGGTGACCGCGGCGGCGTCGGAGGTGAAGGTGAGGATGATCGGCGCGGGCACCACCGTGACCTGGACGGTGAGCGTCACCGACGCGCCGGCGGCATTGCGCGCCACCAGGACGAAGGGGGTGGTCGCCACGGGAGCAATCGACTGGCTGGTGCCGGCCACGAGCGCTCCGTTCAGGCGCAGCTCGGTCGCGCCGGTCGCGGTCCACCGCAGGGTGGTGCTCTCGCCGGCGGTGAGGCTCAGCCGGTCGGCGGCGAAGGTCTGGATCAGCGGCGCGGCGACGACCGTCACCCGCTGGGTGCTGCTGACGGTGAACCCGGCCGGGTTGCTCGCCTCGAGGACGTAGTCGACGGTGGCCGCGGGAGTGACCCCCAGGCTGCTGCCGGTGAGCACCACCCCGTCGAGCCGCAGCTCGCTGGCGGCCGAGGTGCTCCAGCGCAGGGTGGTGCTCTGCCCGGTGGTGAGGATCGGGGCGTCGGCGGCGAAGGCGGTAATTGCGGGGGCCGGCACCACGGTGAGCTGCACGGTCGCCAGCACCGGGAAGCCGAGCCGGTTGCGCGCCTCGAGCACGTGCGCGCCGCTCGCGAGCGGAGCCAGGACCGCCTGGGTGCCGGCGACGGGGACTCCGTCCAGCAGCACCTCGGTCGCATCGAGCGTCGTCCAGCGCACCACCGTGCTCTCTCCCGAGGTGAGGTGGGGGGCGTCGGCAGAGAAGGAGAGGATTTGCGGGGGCGGCGCGACCTCGAGGTGCACGGCGCGCGAGACGCGGAAGCCGAGCGCGTTGCGCGCCTCGAGCAGGTGGTCCTGCGACGCCTGGGGAGAGAGGGCCAGGCTGCCGGTGGTGACCGGCTGCCCATCGAGGCGAACTTCGGTTGCGTCGCGGGTGGCCCAGCGCAGCAGGGTCTGCTGCCCAGTGGTGACCGCGGGCGGCTCGGCGACGAAGGTGTCGATCGCCGGGGCGGGAATCACCGCCATGGCGAGGCGCGAGGTGACGGTGAGCCCGGCTTCGTTGGTCGCGGCGAGCTCGAAGGTCTGGGTGGCGGCCGGGGCGACGGAGCGGCCCGCGGTCGTCTGCACCTCGCCGTCGAGGAGCACCTCGCGCGCGGCCTCGACGGTCCAGTGCAGCTGGGTGCTCTCTCCGGCGGTGATCGCGGAGGGCTCGGCGGCGAAGGCGGTGATCCGCGGCCGCGCGACCACCCGGAACACCACCGCGGCGATCGCCGACGGCTCCGCCACGGTTCGGGCAAGGACAGTGAAGCTCCCCGGCGAGGCGGACTCGAACAACCCGCTGCCGTCGACGCCCTCGCCGGACCAGAGGACCCGGGTGTCCGCGCTTCCCTGCACCTCGGCCTCGAGCTGGTAGGGCTCGGCGGTGCTCACCACCGGGCGCGAAACGGGGA